>JBEIFG010000008.1:0-18610 GCA_040382555.1 Chlamydiales bacterium
GCACTTATTTATGATTTTTTATCTGGGGGATTAATTGTAATTAAACATAGTCAACAAATTAAAAAAGTTTATTTATTAATAACAAATAATTTAAAATAAAAGACAATATATTTTGTTTTTGTTAGCATATGTAAATGAGAGCATAAATTAAATTTTACGCATATTTTGATTTCTTTTTTGTGGTTCTATCCCTAGGGATATAGCTTTACATTAAACGCTATCAAATGTTTTAATTTTGTCCTAAACTTCAAAAGAACTTATCAACAATAGTGTCAAAAATATGAATGGTGACAATAATAACAAGTCGGAAAAGAAGGGGCTGCCGGGCGGCTTTTTTGTTTTTTTACTAGCAGTAATTTTGATCGTATTATCAGTTCAAAATCTTAATGGTGATAAGAACGCAAGAGTATCCTTTAGTCATCAGGTTGAGCACCTAGTGAATCTTGATCTCATTCAAAAAGAGGACAGTAAAAAGGTTGCTTTGAACGATAATCTTGTCACTTTTAGTGGCAAATTTAAGGATAAAGTATCAGATGAAGCTAAAGCTCACTACCGATACTTAGAGCTTCTGAATAAAAACCATGAATTAACAGCGGAACGGTCAAGGCTTGAATTTGAGCTGAGTAGTTTGCGAAGTTCTGTAAAAGACTCTGCAAATTGGTTTTTACAAATTAGCGGCTTATCGATACCTAAGATGGGATTTGTTATTGTCGATTCTATGTTTAATACATCACAGCAGGACAATAGCATTGTAATCAAAGAAATAGTTGATAAGCATGTTTTGAGTCTTACTGAGCTTCAAAAGAGACTGTCTACGATCAATTCAGAAGAACAAATTAAGGCTTTTGGCCCAGATCTTCTTACTCTAATTCAAGAATTTAGATCTCCAGTGCTGGGTATTGGGGCGGAAAATCTAAAGCAGCAGCTCAGAGATTTAGAGCAAAAAGTATTGGCGCTGCAGGATGATCAAGCTAAAGTTACGGTTGAACAGTTTTTTACTGTGTATAGAGAATCTCTTGCGACGCTAAAATCCATAGTTACTGAGTTAGTTTCGATGCAACAACATATGCGCCTTGTTCAACTCAGGTCTGTCAGAGCTTACAAAACGACTTTAGATCAGTATACTACCCTTCAAGAAGATTTAGACAAAAACACAGCTCAGCTCGATAAAGCAAGGCAAGCTGTCCTGAATGTTACTTGGTTCTTTAACAATAAAGAGCTTTCCACAAGAGCTTTGGAAAAGCAAGACTCGGAATCTTACACTCAGTGGTTTGCTCAGGCAAAACAAGAGTGGGAAAGCTTTCCAAATAACAGATCAGCTTTATTTAAAGCACCCGATCAGCCCAGGAATACAGTTCTAGATAGAACTTTTAAAAGTGAAGAGCCTTCACCTAACTACTTTAGCTATCTTTTGACTTTAATGCCTGTTATACTAGTAGTTTTACTACTTTATTTTGTTTTTTCTCGCCAAATGAAAGGGGTTGGTTCTGGAGCTATGAGCTTTGGAAAATCTCCTGCAAAGTTACTCACCAAGGAAAAAAACAAGATTACCTTTAAGGACGTAGCGGGCTGTGATGAAGCAAAAGAAGAGCTACAAGAAATTGTGGATTTTCTGAAAGATCCTTCTAAGTTCACTGCTCTGGGGGCTAGAATTCCAAAAGGAGTGCTGTGTATCGGCGCTCCTGGAACTGGAAAAACTCTAATAGCTAAGGCTGTGGCAGGTGAAGCGGATCGTCCATTTTTCACGATTTCGGGTTCTGATTTCGTGGAAATGTTTGTAGGCGTGGGTGCAAGCCGCATACGGGATATGTTTGAGCAAGCCAAAAAACAAGCCCCTTGTATAATTTTTATGGATGAAATCGATGCAGTAGGCCGTCACAGAGGAGCTGGAATAGGTGGAGGGCATGATGAAAGGGAGCAAACATTAAACCAGTTGCTTGTAGAGATGGACGGTTTTGATACAAGCGAGGGAGTAATATTAATTGCTGCTACCAATAGACCCGATGTTCTTGATAAAGCCCTATTGAGACCTGGGCGTTTTGACAGACGAATTGTTATTGATTTACCTGATGTGAGGGGTCGATATGAAATTCTTAAGGTTCATGCTAGGAAGATTAAATTAGATCCAGCAGTAGATTTAATGAATGTGGCCCGTAATACCCCAGGGTCCTCGGGTGCGGATTTATCAAATATCCTTAATGAAGCAGCTCTACTGGCAGCGAGAAAAGGGAGAAGTGCAGTCATAGAGCAAGATGTATCAGAGGCTTGTGATAAGGTGCGCTATGGGAAGGAAAGAAGAAGTCTTGAGCTAGATAATAATGAGAAAAAAACAACTGCCTATCATGAATCGGGTCATGCGGTAGTTGCTCTTGTTGTAAAGCATTCTGATTCCGTTGATAAAGTAACGATCATTCCCAGAGGAATGTCCTTAGGGGCTACCCATTTTATGCCTAAGAAAAATCGTGTTAGTTACTGGAAAAATGAATTGTTAGACCAGCTAGCTATACTCATGGGAGGAAGAGTAGCAGAAGAAATTTTTGTTGGAGATATGTCCAGCGGTGCTCAGATGGATATTACCCAAGCCACAAGAATTGTGAGAAGCATGGTTTGTGAGTGGGGCATGACGGAAAGCCTTGGCACTGTTGCACTTGATGAGCGATCGGAAGGTGGTCAGTATCTTGGAATGCAGAATTATTCTGAAAAAAATTATTCTCAGGAAACTGCCAAGGTGATAGATCAAGAAGTAAAAAAACTTCTAGACCAAGCTCATGAACACGCCAAATCTTTAATTGAGCAAAATAGAGATAAGGTTCAGTTAATGACAGATATGCTGATTGAATTTGAAACTCTCGATAGAGATGATGTCCTAGAAATCATGGCTGGTACCTGGGATGTTGAAAAGAAGAGAAGTAAATTGAAGTTGAATGAATCTATGCATAGAAAGCTTCCCCCACCTCCTCCAGCTATAAATGAGTCCTTTGAAGAAAAAAAAGATTTCATATCTCAAAATCCCTCTCCTCAAGAGACTTAGCCTTATGGGCCTATATTTATTAGGCCCATTTCTTTTAGAAAAAACTAATTAAAATCTAATGTATGTGTTATAATAGAAAATAATAAAAATCATATTTTATTTATATTATGGACATCGGATTAATTAGATATACACTTGATAATTCATCTATTACTGATTGCAAAAGCAATAATCAAACGTTCTTGTTCATAGAAGGTTGTGTAATAGAAAGAATTGGTAGAGTTTTTTTCGAAATCTTAGCATACCTTGCTAAGACTGTGACTCAATTCATGTCATACTTCAAAAGAATTATTTACCAGGCTTTTGCTTATAATTATAGCCATCCAGATGAACTTTGCAGAATAAAAGTACAAGAAAAGGTTTTAAACCGATCCTGGGATCAGTTAGTAAAAACCCATGGTCTCGAAAATATTATCAAGTACTCGTTAGTATCCGCCCTTAGATTCCGAGATTTAGTAATAACTAAAATTGATACTTTAAATTTCGAAGAAGCTTATGAATTATTGCATCGTATTTTAAATACTATTGATGATAACCAGCCCAATTCTTGCGAAATAATGGAGTTTTTATCTTACACCCGATTAGCCGATTTCAGAAAGGAGTGGACTGAACAATTATGCACCAACCCAGCATTTGAATTACTCGAAAATTTTAATGTTAGGGAGCTTTCTCTGCTCGTTAATCTTAATAATAATGAAAAAAATGTATGGGAATTTGTTACCTCAATATTTAAGGAACAAAAAGCAATTAGACATAAGGCTTTAGAGGATAGCGCTAGTCATTATTTAAAATATTGCACTAATCCCCAAAGAGATATTTTAGGAAATTTTAAATCTATAGATTCACAGCATCTAAAGTTCCTTGAGTCTAATTGTTTCATTCCCCTGTCAGAGATTGAAATTAAAATACAAAAAGTACAGTTTCAGCTTCAGGATCTCGAGCAAATTTATAAAAGATGTTTAGAGCAGTATCCCCCAGATCCATTGGTGCCTCCAATGCCTGAGCGGTTGAATGTGCATAGAGAATTAAAACAAAAAATTGAATTAAAGAAACTAGAGTTAGATACTTTGAATCAACAATATACCAGTTTAAGGCGTAATTTAGTAGATCGCACAAAAAATCAAATTTCACAACACGAACAGCTTCAATCTAATCATATCAGTAACTTCAGAGAGAGCATAGATTATCTTGTTTTAGATATAGATCGTCACAATAGCGCAATCCACAGGGAGTTTCTACAGAGTTTGTTGCAGCTAGAAAAAATGTATAAATCGACTTTTTTTAGGGAAGACCCATTCTATAGTAATATTACAGCCAAAGAAGACACCCTAAGGGGTGTCATCTTTTTTTCATAAAACAATTTTTATTAGGCAGAAGGTAAAGTTGCCTTGTGGCTTAGCTTAATTTGCCCTCTATCATTTATATCTAAAACTTTCACTTCAATAGAATCGCCTTCCTTAAAGATATCAGAAATATTCTGAATTCGAGAATTAGATAGCTCGGATATGTGGCATAGTCCCTCTTTCCCATAAATTTCGACAAAAACTCCAAAGGGAACGATAGATACAATTTTTCCAATATAGGTTTTTCCGATTTCAACTTCTGCTGTCAGATTAAAAATCATCTCTTTTGCTTTCGCCATTGATTCTGGATTAGATGATGAAATGCTTACAATGCCACTATCATTAATATCAATTTGAGCACCTGTAGATTCGATGATAGCCCTGATCTGTTTTCCGCCAGGACCAATAACTATACCAATTTTACTTGGCTTAATTTGCATCGTTTCAATGCGTGGTGCATATTGTGATAGCTCGGTTTTGGAAGAAGGGCAAGCTTCTGACATTTTATTGAGAATATGAATTCTTCCTTGCTTTGCTTGGGCAAGTGCTGCTTTCATAATTTGAGTGGTTATCCCTTCTACTTTAATATCAAGTTGAAACGCTGAAATTCCATGCAAATTCCCGGCTACCTTGAAGTCCATGTCACCAAGAGCATCTTCTGCTCCTAAAATATCTGAAAGGATGGCATATCTATGATCTTCTAAAATTAATCCCATAGCAATACCTGCAATGGGATGTTTGATGGGAACGCCTGCATCCATCATAGCAAGACAACCACCGCAAACAGATGCCATGGAAGAGGATCCATTAGATTCAGTGATGTTAGATTCTAGACGAATCACATAAGGAAATGCTTCTTGGCTAGGTATGGTCGCCGCCAGCGCTCTCTCAGCCAGTTTACCGTGCCCGATTTCCCTTCTTCCTGGAGTTCCCATCCGTCCTACTTCTCCCACTGAAAAGGGAGGGAAGTGATATTGCAAGTAGAACTTTCTGGTTGCATCACCTTCTAAATCTTCGTATCGAAGACCCATTGTTTCACCGCCAAGAGTCGCAACTGCAATGGACTGCGTCTCTCCACGAGTAAATAAAGCACTTCCATGCGTTCTAGGAAGTAGGCCTAACTCAATATGAATCGGGCGAATTTGATCGCAGGTTCTACCATCAATTCTGCGGTTTTCTGTTAAAATTGCCTCTCTCATATGATGGGCTTGTATTTTTTTGAATCCAAGCATTACGTTAGATTTGGAGTGATTTGCTAGCTGACCTTCAGGAAAAAAATGAGCTAACACATCTGCATTGATGGAGCTTATTTCTTGTTCTCTGTCAACTTTATCTGCAATTTTTAGTGCTGCTTTCAGTTTCTCACCAAAAAGAGATTCGATTTCTTTGGTAATATCTTCGGGAATAAGGCGAATGCTATCTCTTTTCTTGGGTTTACCAATCTCCTGCTGCCAATCTGCTAGTTTTTGGCATATGATTTTAATAGCATCGTGTCCTTCGTGAATAGCGTCAAGAATTTGCTCCTCAGCTAAAAAATCAGCATAACCTTCTATCATGAGAATGGCGTCTTCTGTTCCAGCAAGCATTAAATCAAGCTTAGAGTTTTTTTGTTCCTCAGAGGTTGGATTAATGATGAACTTATCATGAATATACCCAACGCGTACACCTGCTATCGGTTTAATTAATGGGGCCTCTGAAATTACCAAAGCTGCAGAAGCTCCGCAGATAGCAAGGGGCTCTGGTGAGTTGACCCCGTCATAGGAGTATACATAAGAAAGAATCTGAACCTCATTGTAATAACCATCTTCAAACATAGGCCGTATAGGTCGATCTATAAGACGACTTACTAAAATTTCTTTTTCTGTAGGGCGGCCTTCTCTTTTGATAAATCCACCTAGTGTTTTGCCGACAGAGGAAAATTTTTC
Source organism: Chlamydiales bacterium (assembly GCA_040382555.1). GTDB lineage: Bacteria > Chlamydiota > Chlamydiia > Chlamydiales > Rhabdochlamydiaceae > VGMB01. The sequence goes on from JBEIFG010000008.1 coordinate 6,300, forward strand.
TTGATAGTCGACTCGAAGAGGTAGAAAGTCTATTTCTTCTGCAGCTTTTGAAGCGGCACATACCGTATTGAGAAGCATGGTTTCTCCGCATGTAACCATAACTGCACCACCAGCTTGACGAGCGATTTTTCCAGTTTCAAAGGTAATAATTTTTCCACCAACAGATATTGATAGAGTTTTTGCTTCAAGTGTCATTATTAAGAACTCCATATTTTGGGTTGATATGCTCTATGCTGGGATGAACTGTCCACTTGGGTAGAAAACAATATTTTTCTCTCCAAGAGGGCCTTTCATCTTCGAAATGAGCGACTTATTAAAAAAATAGCTAATATTTACGTTAGCTACTGCGAGGAAAACGAATATATCAAGAAATTGGGATAAGCGACAACTAAAGAATTAAGATCACTTCAGCTTGCTGAAGTGATCTACGAGAAAAAATTACTTACGAAGATTGAGTCTTACGATTAAGCTCTGATATCTCTTGGTATCTGTTGAATTTAGATAGTCAAGCAACTTGCGACGTTGTCCTACTAGTTTAAGTAAGGCAAGACGAGAACTGTGATCTTTAGGAGCAATTTTTAAGTGCTCTGTTAGCTCCGCAATTCTTTCTGTTAAGATAGCGATCTGCACATCGGCTGAACCGGTATCTTTTTCGTGAAGTTGAAACTTCTTTGTAATTTCTTCTTTTGTACCTTTATCTAAAGACATTGTATGGGTTCTCCCTTATTGAGAGTTTAAAAAGGTAGACAAGTTTAAAAAATAAATCTAAAACAATCGAAAATATTATATCTAAAACGTTCTATCAGATCAATCTCAAAAAAAAATTACGCGCATTTTCTAAACTTATAAAGAAGATGCTTTTGAGCTAACTCATGCGATTTTTGAACATGGGTCTGATACAGTTTCTACTCTACTATCATATCATAGAAGCTCTTAAAGGGGAATAAATTATGATCGCGGTGAAAATATTAAAATTAAAATTAACAATACTGTGGAAGATTGAAAAAGAAATCTTGCATTCAGGTTTCGAATTAGTTACAAGCTATTGGCCGGATGAGATAGAGCGATTCTTGAAATAAAGGTTTGAGTAAAGACATTTTTTTGGGGGTATTTTTTACTGTGACTTGTGGTTATGCGGTGTTTAAGACTTGGGCAGTGAATGTATTTCAACTAAATGTGGTGCGATTTGATTAGGAAATGGGTGTGGTATGCTCCAAGATGAAGATTTCATGAAAATAGCTCTTGAAGAAGCTCAGAAAGCCTTTCAAGAAGGTGAGGTTCCTGTTGGTGCTGTGCTTGTGCATAGTGGAGCAGTAGTTGCCAGAGCTCATAACCAGGTAGAGAAATTCAAGGATGCAACAGCTCATGCAGAAATATTATGCTTGAGAGCGGCATCTTACGCTTTACAGAACTGGAGATTAGTTGAAGCCACATTATATACAACGCTCGAGCCCTGCTGCATGTGTGCGGGAGCTATTATTCTTTCACGCATTCACAGAGTGGTGTGGGGCGCTCCAGATATTCGACAAGGAGCAGATGGTAGCTGGGTGCAGGTGTTGAACGCTAAACATCCTATTCATAATGTGGCTACTACGGGTGGGGTTTTGCTTTCGGAATCGGCATTTCTTATGAAAACTTTTTTTCAACAAAGAAGGGAGGGTGAGTGGAAGAAATATTTGACGAACTAGTGGAGAATCAAAGGGGGAAATTAATAAAGGTTGCAAGAGGAATTCTCTCAAATCTAACTATGGATGATATTTTGCAACCTAATGATTTTCCAGAGCTGGAAAATCATCCATACTTTCGGTACGAAGAAGGAGTTCTTGAAGGAATTTTGACTGCTCGTATGGCCTACCTAGCAAATGCTCAGCAGCAAAAAATGATTTACAAGTAGGAATTTTAATTTTTCAGGCGATGGTCAAGGATGAAATAACCCTTGTTTTTAAACAAAAAATCCGTTTTACTATCACAATTGAAATGAAAATGATCTATTTTGGAGACTAATTATGAAAAAAGAAGGACATCCTCCTTATCAAGACGTTTTATTCGTCGATTCATCAACTGGTTATAAATTTGTATGCGGAAGTACTCTGCATCCAAAAGAAAAAGAGGTATTTGAAGGAAAAGAGTACCCTGTATTTAAAGTTTCCGTCTCTTCTGCTTCGCACCCTTTCTTTACCAAGAGTAAGCAATTTATTGATTCGGAAGGAAGAGTGGATAAATTTATTAAGAAATATGCGAAAAAACCAGAAGTTGTGCAGGCTGCTGAATCTGAAGATGCATCTTCGGAAAAAAAGACGTCTGGAGCAAAAAAAGTGGTAAAAGGTAAGAAATAATCCATGCAAGAGAGAATACTGAAGCTCTTATCAAGATTAGAACAAGTTGAAGATCTTCTAGGACGCTCAGACGTTCTCTCTAATCAGGTTGAATATCGTGCCCTAACACAAGAGCACGCCTACCTTAGCGAAGTAAAAGAGTCTTTAAAATTACTCGACGATTTAAAAAAAAGAAGAGCTGAAAATCTTGAGCTTCTTAAGCTTGAAAAAGATAATGATTTTCTATTCATTATTAAGGAGGACTTAACCTCCATAGAGTCTGATTTAGAGCAAGCACAAAAAAAAATTGAAACTCTTCTGGTCCCCCCCGATCCTCGTGACAGCAGAAATATAATTTTAGAGCTTAGAGCGGGCACTGGTGGTGACGAAGCTGCAATTTTTGTAGGTGATTGTGTTAGGATGTACAAGTGCTACGCGGATAGTAAGGGGTGGAAATACGAATTATTAACCTCAACGCCCTCCGAAATGGGTGGTTTTAAAGAGTATATTATGACGCTTTCTGGGCATAATATATACAGGCTAATGCAGTACGAAGCCGGTACTCATAGAGTGCAAAGGGTTCCTAAAACCGAAGCTCAGGGAAGAGTTCATACATCAGCTATTACGGTGGCAGTTCTATTAGAGCCTGACGAAGATGAGGCTGTAGTTATTGATGAACGCGACTTGAAAATTGATACTTACAGAGCTTCAGGTGCTGGGGGCCAGCACGTCAATACAACAGATTCTGCTGTTAGAATTACCCACTTACCAACGGGCACTGTGGTATATTGTCAGGAAGAGCGTAGTCAACATAAAAATAAAGATAAGGCTATGAGGCTTCTGTCAGCGAAAATCGCCGAAGAAAAGAGGCGCAAGGCTGAAAGTGAGATCGCATCACTTAGATTATCTCAGGTTGGCTCGGGGGATAGATCTGAGCGAATAAGAACATATAATTTTCCTCAAAATCGTGTTACCGACCATAGAATAGATTTAACTTTATATAAGCTAGATCAAGTCATGGATGGTAGCTTAGATGAATTAACTGAGACTTTAGTCAAATTCTACTATCAGCAAAAGCTAACTGAGCAGCCTTCTTCTTTATGAAAACTTTAGGAGAAGTCTACAATTTATCAGTTCAGTTTCTAGAGCAAAAAAAAATTGAAAGATCTAAGTTTTTAGTCCAAGCTTTATTAACTTTTGTAATGGGCATAGACAAGTTGTCTCTCTTTATGAGCTTCGAAACACCTTTGCAAGAGGTAGAGTTAAGTAAAATACGTGAATATCTCTCTCAGATTGCTAAAGGGAAACCGATAGAGCAAATTTTGGGCGTTATTGATTTTTTCGATTGTAGAATTTTTGTATCAGAAGATGTTCTTATTCCTAGGCCTGAAACGGAAATTTTAGTTGATATGCTAGCAAAAGAGATATCTGAAAATGCGGTTACTGTTTGGGATGTATGCTGTGGTTCAGGATGTTTGGGCATATCGTTGAAAAAAAAATTTAGTCATCTTAGTGTTACCTTGTCAGATATTTCCTCCAAGGCTCTTGGAATCGCTAAAGTGAATGCTAGAAGAAATAATGTTAGCGTTAACTTTTTACAAGGAGATCTTTTAGAGCCATATAAAAGTTTAAAAGCTGATCTAGTGATCTGTAATCCTCCTTATCTGTCTCAAGATGAATATGATCAAGTAGACTTATCTGTTAAAGATTATGAGCCAAAAATTGCATTGGTTGGTGGATTCACTGGCTTAGAATTTTATCAGCGCCTTGCGGAAATGTTGCCACATTACCTTAACCCGGGTGCTAAGGTGTACTTTGAGATTGGGTGCAATCAAGGTAATGATGTTTTAGACATATTTTCATCCCCAGTTTGGAGAAAAAAAAGACTGCTAAATGACTGGGCGGGGCATGATCGCTTCTTTTTCCTTGAAATTGAATGAGTTTGTGGAATATCCTATATAGCGATAACAATTAAATATATTATTTATGTTCGGTACTTTAACTAGAAAATTCCAAGATCTTTTCTCTTCTTTGTCAAGCCAAAAGGTGCTGACAGAAGATAACGTTACAGATGCAGTAAGACAAGTAAGGCTTGCTTTGCTGGATGCTGATGTAAACTACTCTGTGGCAAGTGCTTTTGTAAAAAAAGTTAAAGAGAAGGCAGTTGGAGAAACTGTGGTTAAATCAGTTTCCCCAGATCAGCAATTTATAAAAATTGTCCACGAAGAGCTAGTGTCACTTATGGGTGGTAGCGAAGCTGAGCTCGCATTAAAGGGTAATCCTGCTGTTATTTTAGTTTGTGGTCTGCAAGGTTCCGGAAAAACTACGCATTGTGCTAAACTTTCTGTTTTTCTAAAAAAACAGCATCCCGAAAAAAAGATTTTGATAGCAGCTTGTGATTTGCAGCGACCAGCAGCAGTTGAGCAGTTACAACGACTCGGATCTCAAGCAGGAGTTGATGTTTTTTCGGTTGATGGTGAGATTGATCCTGTTTCTGTGGCAGAAAAAGCATTGGAAAAGGCTCGTAGAGAAAACTATCAAATTTTGATAGTCGATACCGCAGGCAGGCTCCATTTAGATGAGCAACTAATGCAACAGCTTGAAAGACTTAAAACTGTGGTCAATCCCTCCGAGGTTCTTTTTGTAGCTAACGCCAATACAGGGCAAGATGCTGTAAAAACTGCTCAGGAGTTTGATAAAAGAGTATCAATTACTGGTACTATTTTGACGATGCTGGATGGCACATCAAGGGCTGGAGCAGCTATTTCGATTCGAGAAGTGACTCAAAAGCCTTTGAAATTTGAGGGAGTAGGAGAGAAAATCACTGATTTTCAAGCGTTTAACCCCCATTCAATGGCAGATAGAATCTTGGGTATGGGAGATGTGATTAATCTGGTTAAAAAAGCCCAGGAGCATTTTTCAGAGCAAGAGAGTAAAGATTTAGAAAAAAAATTAAGAAAAGCATCATTCACTTATGACGATTACTTAAAGCAAATGTCTATTTTAAAAAAAATGGGTTCATTTAAAAGCTTATTAAAGATGATACCTGGATTGCCAAATTTAGATGAGATGCAGATTGATGAGAAAGAGTTTAGAAAGATTGAGGCTATAATACTTTCTATGACTCAAGATGAAAGAGAAGAGAAAGTCGAATTAGTGCCTAGCCGAAGAAGAAGGATAGCCGAAGGAAGTGGCGTTAAGATCGATGATGTAAATAAAATGGTTAAAAGTTTCAAAAGATTAAAACAATTTTTCAAAGACATGCCTAACCTCAAGAAACAATTTATGGGAGGAGTCGGCAAAAAGGAGAATTTCTTATGGCATTAAAAATACGTCTACGTCAACAGGGATGCAGCAATCGTCAGACATTTCGCGTTGTTGTTTCTGATGTGCGAGCAAAGCGTGATGGAAAGTATGTTGAAAAACTTGGCTGGTATCTACCAGAGATGAAAGATGATAACTGCTCTATTGATGCAGAAAGATTAGCTTACTGGCTAAGCCAAGGTGCTGTTATGACAGACAAGGTTGAGACACTAGCAAAGGTCGTAGCGCCTGCTGTTATAAAAGACTATCACGATAAAAAAGCTGTTATTCAAGCGAAAAAAACAGCAAAAAGAAGAGCGTCTAAAGTGACTGCGAATTTAGAAGGTAAAACCGATAAGCCTTCGGCAAAGAAGTAGTGCGTGCGTTTTGATATACTTTCCCTTTTTCCTGAGTACTTCGAAAGTCCTTTTAACACAAGTATGCTCAAGAAAGCAAAGGAAAGTGGTCTTCTGCAATTTTTTCTTACCGATGTCAGAGATTTTGCAGAAGGTAGATTTAAAAAAGTAGATGATAGACCTTATGGTGGAGGACCTGGTATGGTATTGATGCCTCAACCTCTAACTAAAGCTATAAGATCTGTTAAAACTGACGACTCTCACGTTATATATCTATCTCCTCAAGGGAAAACGCTTTCAGCTGAAACATGTCAGCGATTAGCTAATAAAAGACATATTGTTCTTGTTTGTGGACACTATGAGGGTATAGATGAACGAGTGATTGAAAATGAGGTCGATGAGGAAATTAGTATTGGCGACTATGTGCTTACCAATGGATGTATAGCAGCTATTGTGCTTATTGACGCAGTCGCAAGATTCATTCCAGGAGTACTAGGAAACCAAGACGCTGCATATCAAGATTCATTTCAGGGGAAAATACTTGATGCACCTCATTATACTCGACCTTTAGAATTTGAAGGGCATGATGTGCCTTCAGTTTTAATTTCAGGCAATCATGAAGAAATTCGTAAGTGGCGTCATCAAAAAGCAATTGAAAAAACAATGAGAGTCCGTCCTGATTTAATTAGGCGGTAATAATGTTTGCAAGGAGAAACCATGAAGCAATGTCAAGTTATCCAAGAGTTAGAAACAGGATTTCTTAAATCAGATATTCCCGATTTTAGAGTAGGTGATACCGTTTCTATTCATACAAAAATTAAAGAAGGTGAAAAAGAGCGTCTTCAGGTATTTACAGGTACTGTAATCGCTCGTAAGGGTAGTGGTCTATCTGAGACCTTTTCAATTTACAGAGTTTCTTATGGCTCTGGTATGGAAAGAGTTTTTCTTTTAAATAGTCCACGGATTGCTAAAATAGAGATTGTAAAAATCGGAAAAGTTAGAAAAAGCAAGTTATATTACCTCAGAGGTGTTTCCGGGAAAGCTGCAAAGGTTAAAGAATATATTGGACCTAACAAAAGAGCTAAAACACTTTCCGCAAACGCTGCAAAATAAGTTTATTTTCATTGTTTAGTGGTTTCCAAAAAATCCTTCAACTATGTTGAAGGGTTTTACGTTTTTAGAAGATTTATAATTTTGATCTTTTGCAGTACTTTTAATCTTCTTGACATTGGCTCTTACGATTCAGTATAAATTTTCTGGTAACATCTACTTTGGTAAGTATTTATGTTCAAAAGTATGACAGCATACGGCAGAAGTTCAAAGTCTACTCCTTGGGGTCGCTGGAACGTTGAGATTCATTCAGTGAATAGAAAATTCCTAGATATGTCCATTCATCTTCCGCGAGATTTTCTTTTATATGATATTGAGGTAAGGAAATTTTTATCCTCTAAAATACATAGGGGACAAGTAACTGTAAAAATCAATTTTCTTCAAGACGAAATTTCTCAGGAAATGGTTCAAAGATTATCTAGTCAACTAAAGCAGGTGAAGGTTTTTTTCGAAAAAGTAGCTTCTGAGTTAAACTTGGATGTAGAGAAAGACTTAACACTGTCCTTTCTTCTTGATCAAAAAAATTTTGTTTTATCTTCTGACAACCTTCCAAAAGATGATCATCTGCAGGTTCAACTTTTGCAGGCGGTAAGTGAAGCGTTTGAAAAATATAAGAATATGAAGGAAGTTGAAGGATCTGCATTAGCATTAGAGATACGAAAGTATTTGGATAATTTGATGATGTACCTTTCCGAAATTCAAGCATTAGCCCCAAGAGCCCGTGATAACTTTAAAAAAAGGTTACTTGAAAAATTACAGGACTTTAAGCAACTTGATTCTCTTGATGAAGAGCGTGTTGCTAGGGAAACGTTGATTTATTCAGAAAAAATTGATATCGAAGAGGAAATGGCCCGGTTGAAATCTCACTTTAATCAATTCGATGCTCTTTTTTCATCAAGTGAAAAAAGCATAGGTCGAAACATGGACTTTTTGCTACAAGAAATGAATAGAGAGGTGAATACTATTTGTTCTAAATCAGATCTTGCAGACCTGTCCCACATTGCAGTTAGAATGAAAGGGGAATTAGAAAAAATTAGAGAACAAGTGCAAAATATTGAATAGTATGACGGAAAAGTTGCTTGGAAATTTACCTCAAGGTCTTGTTTTTGTACTTAGTGCCCCCTCAGGGACTGGAAAAACTACCCTCGTAAATATGTTAATAGAGGAATTTCACTCTGTAAACCAAAGTATTTCATGCACTACTCGCCCCCCGAGATTGGGTGAAATAAACGGTAAGGATTATTTTTTTTTAACAGTAGAAGAATTTCAAGATAGAATCACGAAAAATGATTTTCTAGAATATGCTAATGTATTTGGCCACTGGTATGGTACCTCTAGACAGGTGGTGCAGAGTCTCCAGCAATCAGGTCATCATGTGATTTTAGTGATAGATACACAAGGTGCTTTAAAGCTTAAAGATCAGGGTTTTGATGCTATTTATATATTCCTAACCCCTCCTTCCTTTGATGAGCTTAAAAAACGATTGCAACACAGAAACACGGAAGATCAAGCGACTCTCATGCAAAGATTATCCTGGGCTTCACATGAAATGAGTCTGGCTAAATTTTATGATTATTTAGTCGTAAATCAAAATCCAGTGATTAGTTATGGTGTGCTGCGTAGCATACTTATTTCAGAAGAACACAAAATTAGAAAAGGTCACTCATAGGAGAAGAAGATGTTTTTAAAAGATCAACTCACACACGAAAAACTCAGAGGGATTTTTAAGAGTAATTTTGAGTTAGCAAATTTTGCCATTCGTTTGGGAACTTATCTTATGCGCTCAGGGCATGAAGTAAGTCTTGATGGGCTTCTTGACGAGGTAAGAAAGAATCCCTCTGAAGCCTACATAGAGGAATTGAAAAAAATTGATAAAGAAGATCAAGAAGAAGGATAAATCGCTCAATGAAAGAAAAGGTCCTCATTACTTCCGCACTTCCATATGCTAATGGTCCTCTTCATTTTGGGCACATAGCAGGTGCCTATCTTCCAGCAGATTGCTATGCTAGATTTCAACGTCTTAGAGGGGCTGATGTTCTTTATATTTGCGGCTCAGATGAGTATGGAGTAGCGATCACTTTAAGCGCTGAAATGGCAGGGAGAACTCCAAAGGAACATGTCGATCTTTTTCATGGAATCAATAAAAATTTTTTCGGTAAATTGGATATCTCCTTTGATCACTATTCCCGAACGACCTGGCAAGGACACGTTAAAGTTGTGCAGGACTTTTTTCTAGATCTCTTAGAAAAGGGATTTATCGAAAAAAGAGAGACATTACAATTATTTTCAGAGTCAGAAAATAGATTTTTGGCTGATCGATATGTTCAAGGCATATGCCCAAAATGTGGATATGATGGAGCAAGGGGAGATGAGTGTCAGTCCTGTGGAGCAAACTATGAAGCTACGGACCTACTTCATCCAAAGTCAAAACTCTCTTCAACTCCACTTGTAAAAAAATCCACTGTCCACTGGTTTCTTCGTTTTGATTTATTTAAAACACAACTCTCAGAGTGGATTGAAAAAAAAGATTGGAAAGCCAATGTTATCCATTTTGCCAAATCCTATATAGATGATCTAAAAGCTAGAGCTATCACACGTGATTCTGATTGGGGTGTACCCGTTCCGCTAGAAGAAGCTGAGGGTAAGGTTCTGTATGTTTGGTTTGATGCGCCCATCGGTTACCTATCTGCAACCAAAGAGTGGGCTAGGTTGCAAGGCAATGTAGATGCATGGAAAGAGTATTGGGAAGATCCTAGCACTAAATTAGTTCAATTCATTGGCAAGGACAATATTCCCTTTCATGCAGTTTTTTTTCCTGCAATGACTATGGGACAAAATTTACCTTTAAAGCTTGTTGATGAATTGCCTGCGAATGAGTTCTATACATTAGAAGGAAGGCAATTTAGCAAATCTGATGGTTGGTATATAGATTTAGAACAGTTTTTTTCTACATATACAACCGACCAGATTCGTTATGCAATTGCATCTAATGCTCCAGAAAATCATGACGCTGAATTTACCTGGAAAGATTTTCAAATGCGCTGTAACTCGGAGTTGCTTGGTAAGTATGGAAATTTTGTAAATAGAGTGCTTGTGTTTATTCAGCAGCAGTGTCAGGGAAAAATACCAGCTTTTGAAAAATTAGAACAAGATGACCTTGATTTTCTGAATAAAATTACAATTGTAACTGGAGAGGCTTATAGGGCATTCGATTCTTTTCAATTGCGAAAAGCCTGTCAGTTTTTAATGGAAATTGCCCAAATAGGTAACGCCTATTTTGATCATAAGAAACCATGGCAAGCTGTAAAGCATCAGGATCGTATAGGTTCTATGCATACCACTCTTTTTTGCTGTATAGAGGCTATCAAATTTCTAGCTTTAGTTTCTTATTCAATCATTCCGAGTTCCGCAGAGAAAATTTGGAAAATGTTAGGTTTTAAAGACTCATTAAAAAACCATCTATGGAATCAAGTAGTTGAAGCTTCAGTTCCCGCAGAAACTATCCTTCCTAAGCCTGAGATATTATTTGTTAAAATTGAGGATACTCAAATCCAGGAAGAGCTAGAGCATCTTAAAAAAATGTTTAATTCTATAAAGAAAGAGAAAAAACCTACCATATTACCGCTTAAACCTGAGATTGCTTTTGATGATGTTAAAAAAATGGATCTAAGAATTGCAGAAATTCTTTCTGTAGAAAGAGTCCCCAAAAGCAAAAAACTACTCAAGCTCACCTGTGATATTGGCCTCGAAACTAGAACTGTTGTTGCAGGTATTGGGGAGAAAATAGAGGATATTAATTCCTTATGTGGAAAAAAGATTCTCGTGGTTGCTAATTTGAAGCCTGCAGTTCTCATGGGAGTTGAGAGTCAGGGGATGGTTTTAGCGAGTCTTGAAAATGGTCTTTTTGAGCTACCTCAATTCATTACTTCATCGTCAGGGACTACTGTTAGTTAGTTTGCATCTTTATCAGGCCGCTTTCATATAGCGGTCTGATACATTTATGTTTTACAGGTTAAAATTTCTTCTGCTCGATCTTTTAGTCCTGTATGTCTTTTTTTAACTTCTTCGTTTCTCACAGCAATCGCTAGTGCTTTTTTTGAACCCACAAGAATTACGAGCTTTTTTCCTCTTGTGATACCGGTGTAAAGAAGGTTTCTATTCAACAGCTTAAAATGGGATGTATGAATAGGTATTACAATACATGGACATTCACTACCCTGATATTTGTGAATGGATACTGCATACGCCAGAACAAGCTCATCTAATTCATGGAACTCATAAGCAACTGTTTTTCCATCAAAATGTACTTTTATTGAACTTTCCACAGAATCGATTTCTAAAATGCGACCAACATCCCCATTAAATACTTCTTTTTGATAATTATTCCTTATTTGCATGACTTTGTCATTACAATGAAATGATCTTCCCATTCTCATAAGGGGATAATTATTAGGGTTCATTTTTTGCTGTAAAACTCTATTAAGATTTTCTCCTCCGATGATTCCACGTTTCATAGGAGAAAGAACTTGGATTTCCTCAAAGCGATGAAATTTGTATTTTTGGGGGATGAGCTCTGATACATTCTCCACAATGGTTTCAAGGATTTCTTCTGGGCTTTCTTTTTCAATAAAAATAAAATCACTGCGGGCTGAGGGATAAGTGTCCGGGAATAGCCCTTTATTAACTCTATGTGCATTCACTACGATTTTTGAGTGGGCTGCTTGTCTAAAAATTTGTTGAAGGCAGCTTACAGGAATTCTTTGTGAGGCGATTAAGTCTTTGAGAACATTGCCAGGGCCAACACTGGGTAGCTGATCAATGTCTCCTATAAAAATAACCCGAGCTTCGGATGGAATCGCCTTTAGGAGATTATACATCAACAGGGTATCTATCATGCTGGATTCATCGATTATAATTAGGTCACATTTTAATGGATTTTCTCGATTTTTTTTGAACTTACCATTCGAAAAATCCATTTCCAGAAGACTGTGTATTGTAAATGCTTTTTTATATGTGATTTCTGTCATCCGTTTAGCAGCCCTGCCAGTGGGTGCTGCAAGAATGATACTTGTGGTGATCTTTTCGATAATTCTTAAAATGGCTTTTGTGATAGTACTTTTTCCCGTACCTGGCCCACCTGTAATAATAAGAGATTTTTCGCAAAGACCCATAGAAACAGCTTCAACTTGCTCTTTGGCGAGTTGAATCCTAAGTTTATTCTGAGCCC
>JBEIFG010000009.1:0-17555 GCA_040382555.1 Chlamydiales bacterium
AACTCGGCTCAGAATTTTATACTAATGAAATATAAAACCATTAAATGGAGGACGTGTTCATGTCATTGGAAAACGCAAAAGCCAATCTTAAGGAATTCGGTAAAGAGCTGAATCTTGAATTGGTTTTTGATGAGAACTATACCTGTATTTTAGGAATCGATAATACATTTTCTCTTCATATTACTTTTGAACCTAACTCTGATAGACTTTATTTATATTCTCCTATTCTTGATGGCCTTCCTAAAGATGACAAGATACGTTTAAAGCTTTATGAGTCATTACTTGAAGGTTCAATGCTCGGAGGACAGATGGTCGGCGGTGGTGTGGGTGTTGCCGTTCCTGAGGAGCTGATTCTAATGCATTGTGTACTCGAAATGGGTATGGGTGCTGATGCTTCTTCATTGAGAAGATTTGCTCCGCTGTTTGTAGAATCGGTTGAAAAGTGGCGCGAAAAAGCGAAGAATATCATAGAAGGTCGTGAAGTGGCAAAAGACTTGCCAGGGGTTCCAACTCCAGGTAAGCCGGGCGAGAGATTTATAAAAATTTAAAGCATCCAAAGGCTATTTTTTTAAAAAAGCGGGAGTCTAAAGCTCTCGCTTTTTTTATATGTCATCGGCAACGGACTCAAGCGTTTTAGTGAGAAGACGCAAAGCAGAGGATAGCTCGGGATCTTGTTGTTCGTTGCGTTCTTTTATGATGTTTACACTGCTAATCACGGTAGAGTGATCTCGTTTAAAAAACTGTCCTATGTGTGTAAACGGCATCTTAATTTTATTTCTACATAAGAACATAGCAATTTGGCGAGGGAGGGTGAATTCGTGACTTTGCGATTTACCAAGGATATCTTCAAATTTGATTCCGTAAAATTCGGCAACAGCTTGTACAATTTTTTGAGGATTTAAAACTTGCTTTTTAGCATCTATAATGAGGTCTTGTAAGAGATCTCGTACCTCTATTTCAGAAAGATGGGTGCTTTGAATTCTGCTGCTAGACCTATGAGAGCGAAGCACTAGAGCTTCAATGGCCTTATGAAGAGATTTATGATGGCATGAAAAAGTGTCTAAAAGATATTCTAATACTTTTTTTTGCAGAGGAAACTCTAGGAGTTGGAGTCTTTTTTCGAGCATAAGAGAGAGTTCTGATCGGTTTAGGGGACCAACTTGCAGGGGGATACCCCATTCGAATCGGCTAACTAATCTTGGTTCAATATCTTGAAGAAATAAGGGGGAGCAATTAGCGGTAAGAACAATTTGTTTCCCTATCGTATGCAGGGAATTAAAGGTATGAAAAAACTCTTCTTGGGTAGCAGTTTTTTTAGCTAAAATATGGACATCATCCACAAGCAGGACATCTACGTGTCTATAAGCTTTTCTAAATTCTTGCATATTTCCGCTTCGAATAGCCGAGACTACATTTTCTGTAAATGTCTCCATTTTTACGTAGTAGGCATTATATTGCAGATTTTTGAGTGCCTGTGTAAGACCCATTAATAGGTGAGTTTTTCCGGTACCTGAGGGACCATAAATGTAGATAGGGTTAAATAGACCAAGCTCAGCTGAAAGCTTAGAATGGATTTTTAAACCACCCAAACAGCAAACTACTTCATAAGCCATATGGGAGGTTTCATTGGCAATAAAAAGTTCTAGTTTTGCATGTTCATCGATTTGATCTACATGGATTTTAAATTGAGGTCTTGAGGATTGGTGGTTTTTTAAGTCGGATTGTAGCGAGAGTGCACTGTGTTCGATTTCGTCCGGAGCGTTACAGGATAAATGTATTTTTATGGGGTTAAAATTATTATTTACAAGTTTTTTGCGTGCTTTTTCCCGAATGTGCTCTTCGAACCATGCAATCTGAAAAGAGTCTGGAGCCTCAAGATACAGGTTACCTGCATCAAAGTGTACAACCTTGAGACTGCGTAACCATTTTTGAACTGTATCCGCCCCAAGATCACTCTCGAGGGCGGTAAGAAATTGCTGCCAGGCTTGCATGTTGAAAACCAACTGCCAATTATTTTACCCTAGTTAGGGTAGGTTTATACTGAGAGAATTTTTTATTCGTTATCCACTGTTGCAATATACCTAGCGACATAGATGATAGCCAGTAAATATTTAATCCAGATGGAAAGTTATAAAACATTACAGTAAAGACGATAACCATAATATTGCCCATCATCTTTTGTTGCTTTTGTTGGTCGGTGAGCACCTTCGTATTCTTTGGCAAAGGAGAAGCTAGTTTTTGTTGAAAAAACATTACAGCACCAAGAGCAAAGGGTAGAAGATGAAAATCAGTACCAAAAAATGGCAGAGGATAGCTCCAGCTAAATAGTACATCTGGAGCGGTAAGATTATTGATCCATCCAGGTATAAAAGGAGCGCCGCGTAATTCAAAAGTTGATTTCAAAAGATCGAACATTCCGATAAGGAAAGGGATTTGAATCAAAATCGGAAAGCAGCCTGTCAAAGGGTTTACCCCTTTTTCTTTGTATAGAGCAACCACTTCAAGTTGTGCACGCTTTGGATCTTTTTTATGTTTTTCTTGAATGGCTTGAACTTGAGGTGCAATTTGTTGCATTTTCAAGGAGGATTTCATAGACCAGCCATTAAGGGGGTAAAGCATTATTCTTAAAACGATCGTTAAAAGAATGATTGAAATGCCCCAGGAGCTTGTAATTTTATAAAAAAGCTTCATTAGGATGAAAAGAAATTTCGCAAAAGGCTCTGAAATAAACGTAAACCATCCTTGGAAGCTTATAGCTGAAATATATCTAGGAGTTTTCCCTGTACTTGGGTCTGTGAAAGTTTTATCGAGCAATTGCAGTACATCATCTTCATAGGGTCCTGCAAATACTCTGAATTGGGAAGTAGAAGCATAAGATGGCAGTTGAATTTGGACTTCGTAGCCGGGGAATTTTACAGCCGGATAAAGGTCATTGGTGCTATCGATTACGCTTATGCGGGAGGGTGCTGCTGTGCCTTGTACAAGATTGGTAGCAAAATTTGAGCTAGATTCTCCTATTGGAGTTACAATTAATCCCAAAAAACCGTTGGAATTGCTAATCCAAGAAAAAGAATCTGTGTTTATAGAAGTAGAATTTTTAGGTAAAGAGAGATTTTGAATTACGTTCTTTTGATTTCTTTGCGCTAAGTATTTTAAGGATGGAGTAAAGTTTCCAGAGATCAACTCTACCTCAGGTATTCCTGTGGTGACCCATAGGTTTTTTGCATTACCCTCTACACTTACTTGCACATCAAAGCAAAAAGGGGCATTGCTACTGTCTGCGGGTAGCGTGTAGGTTTTTGTAATTTTTCTTTGCCCATCATTTGCCACAAACTGGATCGTATTTTTTTCGAACTTGCTTACTTGGAATATAAGACTTGCAGTGGTTGCATCATCAGAAAGAGTGTTAAAAGCATAGTTTCTGGCTGGCTCCCTAAATGAAACTTGATTCTCTTTAGAAAAAATACTTCTTCGTAGAAGGGGATAGTATCCACCTAAGTTCTCTTTTGAAACTTTGGCAATAGCACCATTTTGAACCACTTGATAAGAGAATGCTGGAAAATTATCGTTGTATGGATATTTATTTTGCATCGTCGTATCGAAGTCGATGGGTAAAATCAAGCTTTTTGGATGGCTTTCTGATTTTAAGGGTAAATTTATTTCTGCAAGGGCTCCACCAACGCTTGAAAAAACAAGCTGTTGATATTCATTTTCAAGAACATAAAATTGTTCAGAAGAGATTTGAGATTCACTAGCAGCATTTTTGCTGTAGGCTGGGGTTGCAGAGGGGGTTGGAGCTGTGGTTGCGACTTGATCAGATAATTTATTTTTTTCTGCGCTTTTGGATGAAAACCATTGATTCACAAAAAAAAGAGAAACAGTTAATGCACCCACAAATAGAAGAGAGCGTTTATCCATAGATTAGAATCCCTAAAAAATATTTTTAAAAAACAATATCGTAGCAGATTTAGAATTAAAAAACCAAAGAATCCCATATCAAATCATTAAGTTTCTTTGAGTTTTTTGATTCATTTGTTACACAAACGTAGGATCCAAGAAATTTATGACTTTTTGAGTAGCAGATTGTCCATCTTTGTTTTGAAATGAGCATAAAGGTAGGTTATGAAGATCAGAGCCTTGATCTACCACTAATCGAAAACGAGAAAGATTTAGCTTGGTGATGTGGTTCGAGAAGGAGCTCACATGATGGGAGAGCTGTGAGTTTCCGCAGATGATGCCATCTTTTGGATGATAAATCACTAAGGTTCGGCTCCGAATTTTTTTAAGAGCTGCTTCGCTATCCAGAGTTGACCATCCTAGTAGGTTGAGTAGAAAAATTACAATGGTCGAGATGAGTCGGCATGTAAAATGCATACGAGAGACTGAGTGAGCTAGAACGGCATCTTTTAAGGTGGAAAAAGACCTGTCGATAACGAGGGAGCCCAGCTCATCGCTATGTAAAGCTTTTACTTGCGCAGCTACCGCTCCCCCCATGGAAAAGCCCATGCAGTGAATCTGGTGCGGAGGGACTTTCAAATATTGTTTTGCAAATTGATAGATGCTGTCACCGTCTAGGATGAAATCTTTGGCCACGGTAGCTTCTCCTTCTGAATAACCACATCCTCTGGAATCGAAAACTATGAAGTTGCAGCGAATATTTTGGGTTCTACTGCCCTCCATAACATCAGCAAAATTTTTGCAGGTGCTAATCCCTCCATTGGGTTGAAAAAAAATAACCAAGGGATCCGACGGTAGGGTATGGGGTTGCTGTAAAAAATATCCGTGAATAAGGGATCCATCAGGTGTTTTAACGTGCAAAAGATGGGATTTGAAATTCAATCCATGGGACCAGTTTGAGAATATTTTTTTTTGATAATCCAAGATTTCTTTAGGTATCTGGGAGGAGGGCATTAAACATCTCATTGCCATTCGATGAAAAAAATATAGGAAAAAGTCGCTTACTTTCTCAATGAAAGAACTTTGTAGGTGTGAGTTGAAAGCAGTCCAACTCGCGGTATACTCCAGTGAAGGTGTCGAAATCTTTGAAATTTTAATCATATTAGATAAACTTTAACGCTCTTCTTGGTAATGAGGCCTTTTTTCAAGAGTAAGCAGAAATTCTCTGCCTTCTGAGGTATTTCTTAGTCCTTCGAGCCATTCATCTGCTTGAATTTCATCCAAGGTGGGTAAAGCCTCGAAGCTGTCAGCTTTTAGAAGAAATCGCATAGCTTGGCAGTATTGCCCCGTCAATGAGTACAAACAAGCAAGCTGATAGTAGGCAGCAAGATTACCAGATTTAGCAGCTTGTGTTAATTTAAGTTCTGAATCCCTTAGACAAGTTTCAGCTTCTGCAGGATCATCAGTGTATTGAGAAATATTAATCAGTGTAATACCTAAGTCAAGAAGAATGACATCATTTTCTTCTTCTTGCCTTGCAGCTAATTTGAAGAAGTGCAGTGATTTATAAAAGTTTTGAATCTCTCCGGTGAGTTCACCAAGATGAGAATAGCAAAGGCCTAATTGATATTGAATTCCTTCAAATTCAGGATCTATCATCATCACATGACTTAATATTTCTATGGCTCTAGCATATAGAGAGTCTTCTTCTTGAAAGTCACCATATAAATCAAGAGTTCTTGCATATTGAAATAGCCAATCGGGATGCAAGTAAGGTGCATTTTTTTGTAGGTGTAAAGATCTCTCGAATTGTTGCAGAGCAGCCTCAAGCCATTTGGGATGCTCTAAGAGTTCTCCCAGCCTCGATAGACATAGAGCATAGTCAAATTGATAGTAACTATTATTAGGTTTTAGCTCGATAGCCTTTAGGAAAAAACGTATCGACTTTTCCACCATTTGTGGATTAGATTCGGCACATCCAATGGTTAAGTAGCAGTTAGCAATAGCATGCCAGTGTGTATGAAGAGTACGGTCTTTGGATAAGCCCTCTTGAAATTTTTCGATAGCTTGGAAAAAGTAGTCAATTTCATTGTAGTACCTACCCAAAGAGCATAAAGATTGCCCGTAGCATAGCGAAATAGATTTTTCTAAAGGGTTAACATCTAAAGCTTGAGAAATTTTATTTTGACCTTCGAGCAGAAGGTCTAATCTATCCCCATATTCTCCAAGCAAAGAAAGGGCCTCTCCCCATATTGCTAGTGCACGTGCATGGTGGGGATTGAGTGAATAAGCCTTAAAGCATTTTTCGATAGATAGTTTTAAACGCTTATTATCTTGGCTTTTACGGCCGGCGATTAAAAGAAGTTCTGCAAAATCTAAAAGCAGTGCTGAGTCGTTCGGGTTTGTTTGCAGCGCCGCTGAAAAGCAGTCACTTGCTTGAGTAAAATGATCTTCATCATGGGTAAATTCATATAAGTGCCAGAGTGCTTTGGAAAGATGACTCCAACCTGTGTGAAGGGAAGAGGAGCAGCGGGATAGTGCATGTTTAAAGAAGTGTATGGCTTTTACGGTGAGCCGAATGTCGTTGATATAGTAAGAAAGATTTAAGCAAGCTCTAGCATATTCATCCCAAAACTCTGGCTGCAGCGTATCACTTTCAGATGCTGCTTTTTGATAAAATTCAATTGCTTGTTGCCAGTCTATTGGTTCTTTAGAAAAGGTAGCAAGCCTTGCAAGAACGCTAGCGATTTGGCAATAGATCTCGACTTGATATTGTGTGGACTCAGAGGAGGATAGGGCTAAAGCTTTTTTGAATTTGACTTCTGCTTCAGTAAAATAATGTTTTTCATCAAAAGTTTTTCCGAGATGACAGAGCGATTTAGCCCAGTAGTACCAGGAGCTAAAAAACTCTGGGTTCAGTTGGGCAGAATTTTTAAATTTTTTTATGGCATGAAGCAAGGCTTTCTCTTTGTTTTTTTCCATGCCGTAATGAAATAAAGATAACCCTTGGCGAAAGTAAAGAGAGGCATTTTCTGGCAAAAGCTGAATGGATTGATCAAAAAGGTTTAGGGCCTCTAAAAGGTCACCCTGTTTAAGAGAAGATTCTCCTTTGCTACTTAGGGTATCTGCCAAAATAAAATTATCTCCAAAATTAGGCTCATGAAAATCTTTGGACAGGGGTATGTTAAGATTTTGAATAAAAATCTTAACATTCTCGGGGCTGTCAGATTTTTCTTTATCCATGGGGTCATCCGCCTGTTTTTGGGTTAAGGTCGGGATTATAGAAAAGGGGGTTTTTTCCTACAATGGGCAACAAGAAATCAAATCAAAAGTAGATAGAATAAAGAAATTTATCTCTTCATTTTTAGAAGTTTAAGGATAAAATAAAAAAAATTATTCCTTAACTGCATCCTTGAAGGTTTGACAAAAATTTTCTATAGAAAAGACATGAGCTTCCCTGCTTTTTAAATAGGCTCGAATGTGATTTACATAAGAGCAATAGGTAGATTCATCGATTTGTTGTAAGTACTTGATGAGCTCTGCATCCGAATTAAAATCTCTTCGATCGATAAAGCAATGTTTAGGAATGTAATCGGTGATATTGGAAGCGCCTAAATACACAGGGATCGTACCGGCTGCAAAGCAATCGAAGATTTTCTCTGTAATATACCCTTTGATATGAGTCATGTTTTCATAGCAAATGGAAAAGCGATAGTTTTTTAGAGTCTCCATTTTATCGTCAGTGTATCCGCGATAACTTGTATGAGCTGAAGTATCCCAATCTGGTCCATATAGATCGAAGCCCTCTATGTTTTTCTGCTCCATTTGAGCTAGGATACGCTGCCGTTCGGAGTACAGTTCGTAGGGGTGATGGCTAGATTTATTACCCGCAATCATAGCACATAATTTTCTTTCGCTAAAACCAGGAAGAGAGTTAGCCATGGGTTTTAACACTGGATAGAAGAATTTAAAATACTTCTTATCGTCGACTAGTTCATCATTCCAGGTGTAAATTTTAGAAAAACATTCAGCCACTTTAGGTTCATACTCTCTTGTGCTGATGACTGGTGGTTCATAGGCGAAGAGGACTAGACGATCGGAAGGGATTTTTTTTAGTTTTTTTAAAGAAAGTTCGGGAGGTAGGTTCCAAAACACAAGTTGAGTTTTAGGATTATCTGAAAAGGCAACGAATTTCTCGGAAGAGGATAAAAAGTTAAATATCTTTTCTTGCAGAGCATTCATGGGGTTTTCTTTTTTAAAAAGAAAAGAGTTTTCTTTTTGAAGACACGAAATGCATATCTTATTTTTAAATAAAACTTCCTGAAGAGCTTTATATGGAGAGGGGGATTCAAAAATTTTTTCTGGATTTTCTTCTTTTGAAAAAAAATTATGAGTAAGCATTACTTCTTGAGAAAAACAGGAAGCATAAAGAACAGCTGCTACTAAAGAATAGATTTTTTTCATAAGACATCTTTGTTTTTTTACATGTAGTTTATACAATTTGAAATAATAAGCAAATAAAGACATTTCAAGAGGAGGTATGATGCATCGCTATAGAACTTACATATTACTTAGAGATACCGACGCAACGGGAGTGATCTATTTTCCCAACCAACTACATCTTGCCCTTGAAGCTTTTGAAGATTTTTTAAGACCTAAATCTTTTTCTTTTCAAAAAATCTTTGATTCAGAATTCCTTATGCCCGTAGTTCATGCCGAATCAGATTATATGGCTCCTTTAGAGGTTGATGATGAAGTTGAGGTAGTTATATATCTCGAAAAGGTGGGCTACTCTTCATTTTCTCTTTGCTTTGATTATTTGAATGTTACGAAAAACATGCTAGCTGGTACAGCGAAGATAACCCATGTAGTTACTTCAAAATTGTCAAAAAAATCAACCGCTATTCCAGAAGAATTAAGAACTCTTTTACTTTTGCTTACACCAAAGAAAGAGTGCCCTATCCATTAGAAGGCTTATTGATTCGCCAATATTCTTTAAGTTTTAGTCTCGATATTTTCATTTCTTTGCATAGGAAAGGGGGCATAGCAAAAGCCTGAGAAGGCACATAAAATCCAGGGAGTTTTGAGCGAAGAATTTCTTTATACTCCTCCCAAGGTATGCATGAGTTATTTGATTCCAAAAAAGCGATGGGGCGCTGGCCAAATTCTGGATCTTCTATCGGAATGACGATAGCCTGCTGGATACCGGGAAGGTTACACAGCTCCCTTTCTATTTCTTCAGGATGGATATTTTCACCGCCAGAAATAAACATATTATCTTTTCTTCCGGTAACGAGCAGCTCCCCATTACTTGTAAAGGTTCCTATGTCACCCGTAGCAAACCAGCTATCCTTTTCTAAGGGTAGATGTATATGATTTTCTACTGTCCAATAGCCTCTGAATAAAGTAGGACCTTTTACTAAAATTTCCCCTTGAGGGCTAATTTTGATTTCCCGAAATAAAAGAGGTTTGCCTGAAGAGAGAGAATCTGGAGAAGGAAGGGTTGAATCCATAGTGATCTGAGAACTCATTTCAGTCATACCATAGGTGGGAAAAATGGGGAGATTGGCTCTTAAAGCAGTCGTATAAAGCTCTTTACTTAAAGGAGCCCCTCCTACAAGGATTCCCTTTACCGAGGATAGGTCTAAATGGATAGGGTCATTTAACAAGCGATATAATTGCGTTGGCACAAGAGAAAGATGGGTGATTTTTTCTTTTTGAACCGATTCTTGTAGGCTAAGCTTTGAAAAGCATATAGTTGCGCCGCTGAGGATACATCGAAAGGCAATACTTAATCCGCCTACGTGATAAAGAGGAAGGGATAGTAACCATCTATGGGAAGGGGCAAGAGATAAATGCCAATTGGTTCCAATGGCGCTGTAGTAAAAATTTTCGATAGAGTGTGCTATTAATTTTGGTTGTCCGGTGCTTCCTGAGGAGGCCATTAATGAAAATATGGGTGGAAGGGAACTGAAATCCACTTGGGTATGTCTAGGTAATTTTTGGATAAATAATGTATCGACATCGATGTAAAAAGCGGCATTCATCTGCATAAGCATTTTTTCGATATTTTCTTGAGGTAGTCTAGTGCTTAAGGGGCAAGCTGTAGCTTGGAGGCGATAGATAGCAAAAAAGAGCAATAGGGTTTGCCACTGGCAAGGGGCATGAAAAGCGACCCGATTTTGATAGCTAACTCCTTGGTTTTTGAGTGCAAGGGCAACGTTATCGATGAGTACATCTAGCTGTTTAAAGGTAATGATGTCTTTGTCAGCAACGATTGCAACACAAGAGCTCATATATTGAGCTTGGGTCTTGATTGGGCATTTAGAACTAAACATCTGCTATTTTTTTCAATAAATTTATATTGGGCTTAGGAAAAGAAAGGTCTACCATCCCCCCTTGAATGTGATGAGGTGTAACCAATAAATCACGACAAAAATATTTATTAGTGTCCAACCCTAAGGGAAAAGAGGTAAGGGATAAGTGCTTTGCAAGACGTCCAATATGATAAAGGCCTATGCCAGATTCAAAACTACTACTAAGAGATACGATTTTCCCATTAGAGACTGCCTCACTGATTAGGGTAGGTGTTGAGAATAAAATTTTTGATAACGTGGGTTTTATGACTATCGCTCGAAGATTGCCAAGGGATGGCAAGGAGATGGGCTCCATCATTCTCAAAGATTCATCAAGAGCGATAGGAAAGGAAGTAAGCTGGCAGTTGGTAGGGGGCTCTTCTATGTAATCAAAATCACTTTCCGAAAAATTTTTTAGATATTGCATACATTCGTTTGGCTTCCAGTTTTGATTCATGTCGATACGAAGCTTATATTTTTTTTTAAGGTGTTGCGTAATCCATATAGCCTCATCTACAGATAGCTGAGAAGTTTTTAATTTAACATGAACAAATCCAGAGGAGTCTAGTAGGGATATCTGTTTAAGAATTTGAGAGTAAGAGCCTAGTAAAAGACCTGATATGGGCAAAGAGAGTCGCTCGCATATGCGGTCGGATAGAAAATAATTCATAGCAGAACAGATGCCAAAATGTACTGAAGGGAATAAATGGCTAGGCAGTGTAGTAAGTAACTTAGCACAGGGGTGATACTTGAGTTTAGGAATTAATAACATTAGTTGCTTTAAGGCATCTTCAAAGGTTTCAACACTCCACAGGGGAAGAGGGGAAGTTTCCGACCAGACGGTATCACCATCTATGTGAGTCCATTTTATGACAATACCTTTGCGATGTGCTTGTTGGGGTAAGATCCGTGGTATTTCATAAGAATACAAAGTAGCAGATCGAATCATGAAATAAGCCACCCAAGACAAAATAAACAGGTGTATATTAAAAGTATAAAACCTGTTTTGCCAAGGCAGCGGTTAAGATCATCGGAATGAGTGGGGTTAAGTACTTTAAAAAGGGTTATGCCTGCAGGAAATAGATAGAGCAAAGACAGAAGAACCCAGGGTTTTTTGGCAGCCAATACTAAAGTAATAATCGATGGGATAAAAAGCAAAGTCGCATATTCCATTTTACCGAAGGCAATTCCGAACCGCACAGCTAAAGTTCTTTTACCTGATTTTTCATCCTCTTCCATATCTCGCAAATTATTCACAGCTAAAATGGCTGTAGATAGGGCTCCTAACGATAGGCTTGAAATATTACATAAGAGGCTTATCGAAAATGTTTGTAGGTAGAAGGTAGATAAGCAGGCAACAGGACCGAAAAATAAAAAGACAAATAGATCTCCTAGTCCTTTGTAGGCCAGTGGTATAGGCCCCGCTGTATACCCCACTGCTAGCAGAAGAGATATAAATAAAAGCAAGCCAATCACTACACCTCCGTGCCAAATAAGATAAGACCCTATGAGAGCTGTAGAAACTAGAGCAATTATACAGGCTTTTTTCATGGTCTGGATAGAAACAAGGCCTGCTTGAGTGACCCTAAGGGGGCCTTTACGATCCTTTGTATCAGCCCCTTTAATGAAATCGAAGTAGTCGTTACAAAAATTGGTGCTAACTTGAATTCCAAGACCCGTCAAAAGGGTTAAAAGAAAAACCCAACCATTAAAAATACCCATATCAAAGGCCATGGTGGTTCCAATGAAAACTGGGCAAAGCACAGCAGCTAATGTTTTAGGTCTTGAAGCTAGGATCCAAATTTGTAAACGGGTCATTAAGGTCTCTTCGGAAAGCGTGAAAAATCGGGTTTTCTTTTCTCTAGAAAGGCGCTATGTCCCTCCTTGGCCTCTTCAGTCATGTAATAAAGAAGAGTAGCATTTCCAGCAAGTTCTTGAAGGCCTGTTTGACCATCGCAGTCTGCATTTAGGGAGGACTTTAAACAACGTAGAGCAAGAGGGGAATATTGAAGGATCTGCTGACACCAATCTAGGGTGGTTTTTTCTAGATCTTCATAGGGTACAACTACATTCACAAGACCCATATTCAAAGCCTCTTGAGCATTATATTGTTTACATAGAAACCATATTTCACGGGCCTTTTTTTGACCTACTATTCTAGATAGGTAGCTTGCACCAAAGCCTCCATCGAAAGAGCCCACCTTAGGTCCTACCTGCCCGAAAATGGCATTATCTGCTGCAATGGTTAGATCGCAGACCACATGAAGTACGTGACCTCCACCTATAGCAAAACCTGCTACCATGGCAATAACGGGTTTTGGACATGTACGAATTTGTCTTTGTAAATCTAGAACGTTCAAGCGGGGAATACCTTGGGCATCTAAGTATCCTGCATCGGCTCTTTGTTTTTGATCACCACCCGAGCAAAAAGCTTCCTTGCCATATCCTGTGAGAATCACTATCCCAATATCTTGATCTTCTCTTGCCTCATTGAGAGCATGAGAAATTTCATCAATAGTCAGAGGACGGAATGCGTTACGCACATGGGGGCGGTGAATGGTGATTTTTGCGACACCAGCCATTTTGTGATATAAGATATCTGTATAAGAACCTATTTCTTGCCATTGAGGGAGATCTAAGTTGGGATTTTCCAAGGTAAGCATTTTATAATTTTCCTCGCACATTCCAAGGGGTTTTCGATGTGCACAGCATGCCCACTTTGAGAGATTTTTTCAATCGGCACTTGCCATTTTTTATTTTGATATAGGTGCAGGTAATCTGTATCTTGATCCCCATAGAAAAAAAAGGCAGGTTTAGAAAACGATAGGTATTCTTTTTGCTTAGATAATCTAAATTTATCAAGTATCTGCGATAAATGTTCAGGGATTTGATTTTGACGTCGATTTAGGATTTCAGCGTATAGGCTCGTATTGGATTTTAGTGTTTTGAATAAAGGTTGACTATACCACTCTTCTAAAAACTGAGAGAAGGGTATGTTTTTTAGTTTTAAGATCCAATCATTTTCTTTTTCCATACGATGGAGTTTTTCCTCAATAGAAGACAGCCCAGGATGAGAGGAGAAAAAGAAAAGGCGTTGGAATAAATTAGGGAATAGCTCGTCGATTTCCAGCAGAATTCTACCTCCAAGAGAATAGCCTACAGCTAATGGGGAATTTAATGAAAAAGATTGAATTGTATCGTAAATATCTTGCAAGGGGACTTCACATTTAGATGAGCCATGACCTGGTAAATCTATGGATAAGCAAAAGAAATCTTTTTCAAGAATCTTCATTAAAGGAAGAAAATCTTCTTTACATCCTAGAAATCCATGAAAAAATACTAAAGCGGGCAGCTGCTGGCAGCCGCAAGAGAGGGTTGAAAGCATATATTTTCAGATAAGTATTTCACTAGTTGTTTTCTGAAGTCGACATTTTCTTTTTGATCTACAACAACTTCTATAATACAAGAGTGGGCAGATTCGATAACACTAAAAAAGATTTCTAAAAATCCCTTGCTGCTTTTGGTTTGATAGGCTTTCCAAACGCCGATGGATACATTGTTTAAACGGTGGTTGTGAGGGGTAGCAAAATATCTAGCAAATTCTTTTTCTTTTAACGATATAGGAAGCATCGAAAAAATACCTCCACCTCCGTTATTAATTAATATAACAATTACAGGGGTAGCAAGATCATTTAATAGATACAGGCTGTTTACATCGTGAAGAAAAGTGAGGTCACCTATCACAGCTACCGTAGGGGTTTTTGTGGCACAGGCGACACCTATTGCAGTGCTTATGTTTCCATCGATACCGGAAACGCCTCTATTTGAAAATATACGGCCTTCATAAGCATCTGGAAAAAACATTCCATCAGCATCTCTTATTGGGTTGCTATTTCCTATAAATAGATTCCAGTTTATCGGTATGAATTTAGAAAGAAGATAAAAAATCCAGGGTTCTTGCAAAGTGTGTTTGGGTAATTCATATATAGATAAAAGATGAGCGATATCATTAGATATCGATCTATAGATCCCAAGAAGAGGGGAGGAGCAGATATTCGAATCTACTGGTAGTAATTTACATAGCCATGAAATATTGCAACACACTCTATAGGAAAAGTTAAGATTGGGATCGAATCTCTCTTCGTGTTCCGTTATTAGAAGCAGATGAATTGTAAGCTGATTTATCCATTCATTAATAGCTTTTGATACCATCCGATCACCAAAGTATAAGATAAAGTCGGGTCTTGCAATGGCAGTTTTAGTTTTGATGATAGCTTCAAAATAAGGGATAGATACATCTTTATAAATAGACTCTCTAGCTTTAGATTGAATATCGCAAATAACTGGCCAGCCTATCATTTTAGCAAAGTCTAAAACATCCTGGGCTGTTTGTTTGCAAGGTAGAGATCCGAGTACAATTAGTCCGTTTCGAGCTTTTAGCATTAAATTTTTAAGATAATCGAGTTCTTCCTCGGGAAGGATTTTTAGATTTTTAGCATATCGGACGATCTTTTTTTGTATCGGGTATTTAAGATTGGGATCTTTAGAGTGAAGAGGTTCTCTAAACATGCAATTTAAATGAGCCACTCCAAATGGATGTTGGTGGAGGTTAAAAACAGCATGAGAAAGAAGAGATTTTAGAAATGAAGCTGGAATAGTTTCATCAGGACAAGGTAAATCAAAATGCCATTTAACAAAGCTTGTAAAAATTTTCACCTGGTCTATTGTTTGATTGGCGCCACAAGCTCTTAGTTCTGGGGGACGGTCCGCGGAAAGAATCATCATTGGAGTGTGAGATTCTTTAGCTTCCATGATTGCTGGCATTAAGTTTCCAACTGCTGTTCCAGAGGTTACGATTACTGCAGCAGCCTTTTTAGTGGCTTTAGCATATCCTAATGCATGATAACCAAGACCTCGTTCATCAAAATGAATAAATGTTTCAGCTGAAGGATGATTTGCACAGGCAAGAGTTAGAGGAGTTGATCTTGAGCCAGGAGCAATACAAAAATATGTAATACCTAGTTGGACTAAAAGGTCGATAATTTCGTAAGCAAATAGTTCATTTTGGTATCCTTCATCTTGCATGAAGTACTTCCTTAAATTGTGAGATTTTGTATTCAAGTTCTTCCCATTCCTTTTCGCTTGATGATCCCTCGACTATTCCTGTCCCCGCGAAAAGATGAAGTTCATTAGATTGAATCAATGCAGATCGAATACCTACATAAAATCGGCATTGAGATTTGGATGTCCATCCTAAAAATCCTGCGTATAAACCTCTTTCGAAAAGTTCAATTTTTTTTAATAATGCTAGAGCTGTGTTTTGAGGAAGACCGGCAACAGCTGGGGTGGGGTGTAAATAATTGGTTAGCATTTCATCGCTATTGGATTCATTGAGCTTACAAGAAATTTTTTTATATAGATGTTGTACTTTAGGTGTTTTAATGATGGAAAATATGGGGTCAGTTTCTATGGAATAGCTCAGGGGTGACAGTTGAGCTTTGATGAATTCTTCCACATATCGTACTTCACTTGATTCTTTAGGACTATTAAGTAATCGAGAGGCTAACTGTTGATCCTCAAATTCATCCTGACCTCTTGGTAATGTGCCAGCTAAAGCTTCTGTAAAAAGAGACTGGTTTGACCTTTCATACAACTGTTCGGGGGTAGATCCTAAAAAACTTACGTCTTCTGACATCTGGAATAGGAATACGGCGGTGTTTTGTTGTTGTTTTAGCAGATGATCCAATAAAGAATAAGGGCAAAATGGTGTTTTGGAAAAGAGTGAAGTTTGCCTTGCCAATACTAGTTTCTGTAAATATGACTTTGAAATGAGATCTAGCGAATGAGAAACTGCTTTTTCCCAAAGGGCAAGGTTGGGCACATCGGATCTCGTATCATAATATTGATAGATCAAAGGGGACCATTGTGTATCATTATTTTCTAATCCTGGTTCAGGATAAGGGGGTTCTTCACTCTTTCCGTAATAATATAGTGTAGAGCCTTGTGAATTTATAATTAGTTCCCATTTAGGTATAAAAAAAAAGGGTTTTGCTAATTCGCCCCAGATATTTGACTTTGCATTTTTAGGAAATGGATACGTTCCATACAAAAAAAATTGATCTTGATTTTTGGATAAATCAGGGATGCTTTCAAACTTAGCTATACTTCCCAAAGCGACCCTTTGCTCAATGGAGCTTCTATCTTTAAGATAAAATTTAGGAAATAGTTTCGAATTTCTAACTAAAGAGAAGGGATTAGCTATTTGCGTAGCTATTATTTTTCGAAAAAAGCATAAGGTTTCTCCCTGGTAATCGATAGAAAAATTCAAAATCACACATCCTTAGGTTTATCTGCTTGATAAATACTCACAGCACCAAACATAAGAGGGTGGCAGATAGCATTTTCAAATTTATTGATTTCCATTAAGTTGCAAAACTCTTTTCCATAGGGGAAAGACTCGATGGTTTGGTTCAAATACACATAAGCATCTTTTCTTTTTGAGATAAATCCCCCTAAGTTGGGAAGTACTTTGCGTAAATACAAAAGATGAAAACATTTCATTATAGGGGAGGATGGGATGGAGGATTCTAAAATTAAGAGACGGCCGGAGGGTTTAAGGACTCTAAATATTTCTTGAAGGCAAGAGGAAGGACACGTAACATTTCTGATGCCAAAGGACATGGTTACACAATCAAAACTACTATCGGCAAAAGGGATGTCCAAAGCGCTAGCTTCATAGAGCGAGATTTTTTTTTCAAGAGCGGCTGCTTTTATTTTTTTTTCTCCTAAATTCAGCATATGGGTAGATAAATCAATCCCTTCAGCTTTTATAATTTGGGGATGATCTTTTACTAAAGTTAAAATCTGGTCAGCCGTGCCTGTTGCACAGTCAAGGAGATAAATTTCTGGCAATTTTGGTAAAAAATCCCCCATTTTTTTTCGCCAAATTTTATCCAGTCCTCCAGTCATTGCTCTATTGATAGCATCGTAGGTGGGGGAAATTTGATCGAACATTTTCCAAATATGTTCCTTAGCATTTGGCTTAGTTTGTAGCTCTGTGGGCATTGTGCAATCTCCATAAGATTTTCAAAGAAGTCTGTAACACAGGACTATAAGAGAAATCAACAACAAAGATTAAATCTTAAATGGGCCCGTCTGGTAAAAAACCTCCTACTTGCATATTCCACATTTTGGCGTATAATCCGTTATGTTTCATTAAATCAGTATGGGGTCCTTCTTCTACGATTTTACCTTTATCAAATACTAAAATACGATCCATACGTGAAAGGGTAGATAGTCGAT
>JBEIFG010000010.1:0-17258 GCA_040382555.1 Chlamydiales bacterium
CAAATGGACCTTATTTACTCGGTCAAATGAGTCCGGAAGAAATGCAAGAGATTGAGGTTTATGAGCAAGCACCTATAAGGTAGCTCAACTTCAAATTCAAGCAGATAAAAGCTTAGGTCTTAGCATCAAGTACAAAAAATCTTTATAGGAAAAGATAGTACCGGCAAAAATTACCGGGGACTGTTCATTGTTTTTCTATGCAAAAAAAGAGAGTAAAAGGGGACTCTATCCCTTTTACTCTAAATGAATGTCTACTACCGATAGAAGTCGTTACGAGTTTGAGAGATAAGCTCATCTAAGCGCAACTGATCATTGTAGTTGGCCTGGGAAACCTCCTTACCATTATAAAAGTAGGAAACTTTTTCCATCCCATCTACATAAAATACTTCAGGTCCATGTTTGACATCTTCGTACCAAGAGATTTGATGACCAGGTGCATCCCCATCGATAAAATACGTCTCGAAGCCGCTTTTTTTGCCATTGCTATAGGAAACTTCGGAAAATTTTGTTCCGTTTTTGTAGTAAGTGGCTTTTCCGTGTAAATTTCCATCAAACCAATTCTCTACTGAAAGAGGCTCACCATTGGAGGTATAGCAGACTCTTTCACCATGAATTTTATTATTACTGAAGTAAGTAATACTCTCTGGAGATCCATTAGCGTAAAATGCTTCCCTACGAACGGTGAAGCCGGCGAAAATTTCATCTCGATGCATTAAAGTTCCTTTAGCATCGCGCATGACTCTCTCTCCGTTCCCTTTTTCAACGCGTGCTTCCACTTCGTTAAGGACGGTATAGTACTGTCCTTCTAAGAGCTCATCATGAGCAAATTCTTCAACACTGCGTGGTGCACCATCAGTGTACCATAGGGTTAAGGAGCGACGAGAGGGGGATAGTTTTACTGTTTCTTCCATTGGCATGCCAGCAACGCTATACATAACTTCTTTTACTGGCTCTCCACGGTTATAAAGAACATATTTTTCGACAATTTGAGAATTAGGATAAGTATGCGTACAAGGACCATGAAGCTGATGATCTTCATAGGTAGCTGCTACCACCACCCCATTTCGTAGAGTAGTAATCACTTGTCCAGGATAGTTTTTGGAAGACCATTCTTCTTGAGAAACGGCGTATCCATATTTGTGAACATAACGCTGAGATACAACGTCACTGTTATTTTCTTTATTACATGAAAAACTGATAAGTGCTAGTGCACTACAAAGTAGGGATAATTTTTTCATAAGTTCCTCTTATCCGGGCAAGATTAATTCGTGGTTAGGATATCTTAAAAACTACAATAAACAATCCACTAACTTTTTTGCTACTTTTTGTATCAAATTAGCATGTTCAGTTTCCACTGTCTCGTAAGATAGAGTTTTTTCATTATTTCTGTAACAAAACCGGAAGGTTAAATTTTTTCGATCTACACCTAATTTTTCACTCTCAAACATATCTAATAAAAAGACTTTCTCAAGGATTACCCCTTTTTCTTCTAAAATTGTATTCAAAAGTAGGGCTGTGGTAGTAGATTTTTTCACGGTAACAGTCCAGTCTCTTTCAGATCCTGGGTAGTTAGGTAGAGCAACTACTTGCATATTTCTGTGCTGAACTTCTATAAGATCATTTAAAGTCAATTCAGCATAATATACTTTTTGTTCAATACCAAACTTACCTAAAGTATTTGGATGAACTTGCCCCACTACTCCCAGGGTAATCCCTTGGTATTGTACTCGTGCCTGGCGTCCTGGCTGGAAATTATGGTAGTGAGTTTCCTCGAACGAGAGATTAGAGACATTAAAATATTCACAAAGGTTTTCAATAATCCCTTTTAAATCAAAAAAATCCACATCTTTTGGTTTAGGATCATAATGATGAGGTGAATTTTTTCCTGTGAGAAGAATACCTGCACAAGCGATTTCTTCGACCTGATCATCTAGTTTAAAATGCACTCTTCCTATTTCAAATCCAGACAATGAGGTGTTTTGATGGTCTATGTTATGCTTTACAGTTTGGAGTAACCCACTCATTAAATTGGACCTTAGAACAGAAAAATCCTGCGATTTAGACTGCAGAACGCTTAATGTGCTAATGTGTTTCTGGGTAGGCTCTATAGTAGCGACAGATAAACTGGGGCTTATCAAATCGCATGTGATAAACTCCTGCATCCCTTCGCTTACAAGGCGATCTCTTACATGATTTTCTAAAAGATACATAGGAGCATCAGTCAAAGTCGAAGAAACATGTTTTGGGGATCGTTTAGGGATTTTATTATAGCCATATATACGAATGATCTCTTCTATCAAATCGATTTCTTCGTTAATGTCATTTCTGTAGGAAGGAACCATCACTTCAATAGAGTGTTCATGCTCTCGTATAGTACGAATTTCGAGCCTATCGAGTAAGGCTATTATTTCTCTTATGCTTAGATCTAGACCTAAAAGGGTATGAACCCGTTGTATGCGGCACGTCAATTTTTTAGGTATATAGGGATGAGGAGTAACTTCGATGGGCTTTGAAGCAATTTCGCCTCCGGAGATTTCCTGAAGAAGCAAAGCAGCTAAGTCAATAGCTGCTGCTAAGGCAAGAGGGTCCACACCCCGCTCAAATCTTTGGGATGAGTCTGTTTTTATGCCCAGCTGCTTACAGCCCTTTCGGATAGCTTGAGGAGAAAATATAGCGGCTTCTATTGCTATATTTTTGGAAGAATTTGTAACTGCGCTATCTTCACCTCCCATAATTCCTGCAAAAGCAAGCGGGCGGTTAGCATCCGCAATTAACAAACTATCTTTAGGTATTTTTCTATCAATTCCATCGAGAGTTTTTAAAGAAGAATAAGTAGTCTCAGAAGAGACAATAATTTTTCTTTTTTCGATTTTATCTAAATCAAACATGTGAAGAGGCTGTCCAAGACATAGCATTACATAGTTTGATACATCTACCACAGAGTTGATAGAGCGAAGTCCGCAGAGCTCTAATTTCTGCTTAAGCCAATTTGGGGATGCCTTGACTGTTACACCAGATACCACTCGTGCCATATATTTAAAGCATGGAACTTTAGATTCGATCTCTACTGAAAGCATCTCCGAGGTGGAGATCCCTGATTCATTTATTACATCGCTGCGCTTTTTTATTGGAATATTAAGCAGAGCAGAAAGCTCTCTTGCAATGCCAACAATACTTAGGCAGTGTCCTAAATTAGGGGTGAGTGAGATATCAAAAATCACATCGGAGACAATAGCTTTTAGATCAGTACCAGGAACTAGGTATTCAGGGAGTTCTATAATTCCGTCATTATCTGATTTTAAGCCTAATTCATCTGCACCGCAAAGCATTCCGAAGGATTCAACATCGCGAAGCTTCCCTTTTTTAATTTTAAAAGGCTTGCCACTTTCATCGGGGGGCAGCTCAGCTCCCACTTGGGCCAAGGCAGTAGTAAGACCAGGTCTGCAGTTTTTCGCTCCACAAACAATTTGAATCTCTTCCTTTCCATCAAAGACAGAGGCTACGCATAGTCTATCTGCATTGGGGTGAGGCTTTGTGGAAAGAACTTTAGCAACGACCACACCGGTAAAGCTAGACCCGTAGGTCTCAATGCCTTCCACTTCAATACCTGCAAGTGTGAGGACCTCTGATATTTTTTCTGGAGGTATAGATAAATCTAAATATTCTTTTAACCAAGATAAAGGGACTTTCATAAAATTTTTCAAAATAATAGAGTAAAGGTAATTCCTTATAACAAACTCCCCATATCGCAGAAAAGAGTTTTTTTATGTCTGCCTCATTTGATCAGTTCTGGATGCGCCGAGCTAAAATTTTAACGCAGGCTCTTATTATTAGCGGTACTATGAATATTGGATTGGTAGGCACCTCTTTTTACGTTATTTTAAAAGAAAAACAAGCTGCTTTGTCAGCAGAAAGACTTGTCCCATCCACGGATCCTGCCATACATATATCTAATGAGCAGATACTAAGAATTTATAGTGCACTGTCTTTTCAAGAGCTTTTACTGAAGCTGGAAAATAAGGATTTAGCAGAGGAGGGATATACCAAACGAGATTTAGCTTTAGCGTGCTTGGCAGCTTTTCACCATTTTAATGTAGAAAAAGCGGTAGGGGGATTAATTTCTCAAAAAAGAACGATTTATTTTAGAAGTGCTGATGCCTCAGAATTTATCGACGTAGTGGCACTTCCAGGGCTTACTGATGAGCATTTTAATGCTGCTCTCCATTATGCAAGAACAGAAAAATGGCCCTTAACAAGTAAAGGACTTTTTTTTGAGTTAAAAAGATCTTTTCCTAGAATAGACTCCTCTCTCATGGAGGCATTTTTTACTACACCAGAGTATTATTCTATACATACATTTTTTCAAAAAACAGGTCTTCCTACCGAGATGAATGAAATTGTATCCTTTTTGGTGGATGGAGAATGGGAGTCTTTAAAAGAATTTTGTGAGCAGCAAAGGATGATACAAGATTTCTCTGTAGAAAAAAGAAGATCCTTTCTTTTGTCATATCTTGATAAATATCGATCAACACAAGCTGCTGTTTTACTTACTCTTCATGATTTGGATTTCATTACAAGACGCCTGGACGATTACTCTGTAGGGTGCTTTATGCAAAAAATCAAAGAAAAAGAGGCTCCTTTAGGTAGTATGGCTAAAGAAATTCTTATTAGTCCTCGCGCTGATGAGGTGCGTAAGCAAGCTGCCGCTATACTTTATGAAATGGTTAAAGAACCGATGCCTTTAGAGTACGATCATTTGATGGCAGTCCAAAGGTTTTTTCCCGAGTCACTACCCCAGTCGGTGCCAGATGCGCAACCGGCTATTTCCAAAACAAAAAATGTACTGGAGAAAGTCGCCGAGGAGATAATTAAGGAAAACCTGCGATCACAGGTCACTTCTGCAAAAAGAGTGCATAGGGTACAGGAGGGAGAAAGCTTGTGGAAAATTGCTAGAAAATACAAGGTTTCTGTAGAGGAAATAAAAAGACTCAATCAAATGGATTCAGATAAACTCAGGGCCGGTAAGCTATTACAACTGCCAGAAAATTAGGGGATAGGATCGTGACCTCCACGGCTCCACGGTCCACATCTTATAATTCTTTTTACTATCAGCGCCAAACCTTTCATTAAAGGGTATTTTTTCAGCACTTGGATACTGTAATGTGAGCACGAGGGATAAAATCGGCAACATGAGCCTAAAAATGGGCTGATGGTAGCCTGGTATATGCATATGAAGAAAATAAATATTTTTCTCATTTTTGAAACTCTAGTGTTATCCATCGATTATACCAAGTTTTAATAATCTACGATATTTTTTTAGTGTTATTTATTTTCAAAAATTTATATACCAACTTTTCTAAGGGTGACAAAAATCATCACCTATGATGTCAGTATTTAATTAGAAGGGAGGGGAAGTGGAAAAAGAGAATAGTAAAATATGGGCCCAGGTGGTTGCTAAAGCTTGGTCGGATGAAGCCTTTAAAAGAAGACTGGTGAAAGAACCTGAAAAAGTTTTAAAAGAAAATGGTTTTGTATTAGACCCTAATATTAATTACCACATCATTGAGGATAGCAAGGAAAATAAATCTTTAGTCATCCCAAAAGACAGCTCTAAATAAATGGATTCCTCAATATGTATTTCATTGAAGGGATGATAGCTATTTATAATCCCTTCTTATCTACTAGGTGAATAAAAAAAACCGCTTTTAAAATTTTGTAATTCTTCCGATAAACTCATTTGGTAGGTTGTTCCCATAAATGCATGATCAATAGTAAATGTTTTCATAAAAGGCATTTTGTATGGCAGAGAAGATTCTACGGTTTTTATCAATTCATCAGATGGGTAAAGAAATTTTAAGGAAACCATTTTTGAGATAAGATCTTTTGAAGAAACTATATTTTTTGCTTCATATGTATATTTTTTTGGCATAATTAAGGAAGGACCTATTCCTAAAAAAATAAAGTTTTGTTTGAGTATTTGCTGTTGCTCAGCACTCATTCCTTCAACAGCCCTTGTTGCTATCCCTCCACCCCGGCTGTGTGCAATATGGAGCCATAAAAGTTCTGGATTGATTTTGAATAGGGAAGTGCTGATGGCTTGAAAATATTGACGGGTAAGGGCCGTCATTTGGGTATCTTTAGTGTTAAATCTTTCAGTTAGCGCTTGTGTCACATCAGGAATGAGGCCTTTTGTAGGGCAGTAAAGGGATAAAATTAATGTGTCATCAGAATTAATTTTAGCGATTTGGTTCACCATATCCTTAGCTTCTCTTAAGGTAGTTTGAATCCCATTTTGAAAGGAGATAAGGCCAAGAGATCTTCCCTCAGAGGGCATAAGCTCATGAAAATGATCAAAAATATTTATTTTTCCATTCTGAATCTCTTCTTCATTAAAGGTTAGTTTAGACCAATTTCCACCTTGGATGATCCAATCCACTTCAACCCCATTAATATTTCCTCGGAGGGTATGTACTTGATCGAATTTGGGAATGTAAGAAGAAATAAGATGAATAGGAATTTCTGCTTGGATGGGAGCTGTTGAATAAAGAGGCTCGGCGTATAGTCCAAAAAGATCTAAGCGATTTATTGGGGAGTTAGCCACAAATCTATACACATTGGGGCCATCTTGATATCCTGAAGGATCAGGGGTAATCCAGCGATAGATGGATGGATCATAAAAGCGTAATGGAAAAAGAATAAGATCTTCCTCAAGACGCTTGGACTGAAAGCGCCAGGGACAAATTAATTTTTCTTCAAGCAAAGCTAAATTTTGGCCAAAGGCATCTACGGAAATTGCCTCCAGCAGATTTCCGTCAAGATCGACAAGAGCGATTAGATTGCCTTTAAGATCATGTAAAGGTGCGTATAAATCAGAACCTTTTTCTATTATGACAGCTGAACCAATATCCCCATGAATACCAAGACCTAAGATTTTTAATTCTTGGATATCTCCTTGAGGATTTAGTGTACCTATTTCCCATTCTTTATCGTATAAATAAGTAGTTAGATCTCCATTATTAGATTTAGTATGTAAACGAGAGAGTGGATCGTATGAAAAGTAAATTTTGGGCGAGCCTAGTTTTTCGATGGCAATTAGCCGTCCTAAAGCATCATATGAATATAAAATAGTAAAATTGGCAGATGCTTTTTTAATACAACGACCGCAAAGGTCATAATCAAAATAGATACCGTTATGGGTAAGAAGTTCATTCGTATCACTGAGATTTTCACCACAGGGATTGCCTAAAGAATCAAAACTATAGGAAGTATCTCCAGCTTTTTTCAGTTGATTGAGTGGATCATAAATATAAGATGTATCTTTAAAAAGAGAGTTGTTTTCAAAGATCATTAAATGATTGGAATTATAACCGGCAGAAATTGTATGCCACGAAGAATTTACACCAATCAATCTTTCTAAAAGATCCCTATGAGATTCTATACACCCTAATCGATGAATCAAGCTCTCTTTTTGTACATGACCATTTTTATCAAATTCCTCATAGCTATGAGTATAAGAATGCCCAGATAGAGTATGTCTAGAGCAACTTCTCATATGAAGATCACTATAGTTATACGAGATAAAAGACTTGTCTGGCAGTGTAAATTGTACACAGCGACCTTGATTATCATATTCCCATGAATATTCTAATCCATTGTTCACCTCGTGAATCAAATTTCTGTAGAGATCAAAACTTCTTTCTAGGTGATGACCAGATATCAGGTCGATAATCTGGGAAGGTTCAGTTCCACGTTCATAAAGGTATTGGTAGTGAATCGTTTGATCGGAGCTTTGCTCCTCTAAGATTCTTCCTAGAGCATCATAAGAGAAAGTAAAATAGACATGATCAGGAAGAGTTTTTTTGATCACTCGACCCATCAGATCGTATTCAAAAAACGTATTTTTTTTATTTTGTTCAGACTCACAAATTATTCTGCCACATTGGTCATAAGACCATTGAATCACATGCTGGCTGTTGTATTTTCCTTCACTAAATATAGTCGTTATTTGCCTCTTTTTATTGCCTGCTTGATCATAAAAAAATTCTTCTTTGGAACATATTTTATGTTCGGCATCCATGATGGAGGTAGATAATTTTCTTTTTTGCGCATCAAAAGTATCGATGCGTATTTGTTGCAGGGGATCTACTGTGGTTTTTTCTGTAATATAAATACCATCACGGAGCAGACAATTGTCTTTAAATGAAATAGAAGTAATGAACCCAAATGGATCAATATGTTTGCAAAGTCTTCCTAAATCATCATAAAAAAAAAGATCGGTAGCTAATCCAGAGGAGGTGGATTTTTGAATGGAAGATTTTCTACCTTCTTCATCATAGGTAAAAGAGGTATGATTTTCTTTTTGTCCATCTGATTCCTGTTCATAGCTTTCTATCACCATACCTTCAAAATTATGATACTCAATAAAAGAGGAGCTATTGATATGTTTTTTTTCGAGGTTGCCTAGAGGGTCATACTCATAAAACAGGCTTCGATTATCGGTAGATTCTTCAATTAGTCTACCTGCACCATCGTAGGTATATTTAGTTGCAAGACCGTAAGTATCGACATATTTTAAAAGATGAAAGCTATCATAATCCCAATATTCTTCTGAGAGAAGTTCATGACACGAAGAAAAGGTGGATTTTTGAGTCATTCGGTACCAGCCATCATAGCAAAATGTGGTATAACTCTTATCAGGATGGTCAGTTCTTTCTAAGGTATTGTATTTACTGTAGGTATGCTTTGTGCAGCTACCATCAGGTTGAATGATTAAATACGGCTTTCTAAAAGAGGTATATGCTGTATGATGAGCCTGGCCAAGGGGATTTTGATAACGGATAAGATTGCCATCCATATCGTAGCTAAAGTCCACTTTAAGAATAAAAAGCTCACCATGTTCGTCCCAAGTGGCTGGAAGTTGGGTTTGAACGCAGTGACCGAATGAATCATAGATCTGCTTTGTAGATTGGTTAAGGTAATCTGTTTTTGAAATTAGGCGCCCTTTAATATCATAGGTATAATTAGTTATCCGTGCCTGATCTTGGGAATCCATTTCATATTCTTCTGAGATCTTTCCCGAAGGAGTATATTTTATGTGTTTTTTAGATTTACCTACTTCTTTACATTCAATTAAGCGCCCTAAAGTATCGAACTGATAAGAATTCACCCTTTGTTCAGGCGTGGTTTTTTTAATTAAGTTTCCGTAATCATCATAATCAAAATATAAAGTATAGCAGTATTGATCATTGGCATCGAAGATTTGTTCTTCTGTGACTTTTAATGTAGTTGAATAAGAGTATAAGGTTTTTTTGATAAGGCACTCTTCCATAGAATTAAGATCCAAGTAGAGCTCCCTTATGCAGATAGGTAGCCCACTATTTGGATCTAATTCCCGTCTTTTAATAAATCTTTGGGTTACATTAGACAGATCGCTGGGATCTTTGCTAAAGCCATCATCAACTATCTCACCACATAGCAGATGATCCTCATCGTAAAAAAAAAGCTCTCTTTGATAGAGACCATGATTATCAAAAGTGAGTTTTTGCAATAAAAGGTTGGTATTTTCTTTATAGGTATACTCTATACAGCGTCCACTTTCCTCTTCTTCTTTTAATAAAAGGTTTAATTTCAAATCATAGACAAATGTTTTGGTAAAGGATTCTGCCCCGTCTAGGCTTCCATCTTTTTGCATAACAAAAGGTCCAGAACAGGATCCTGTTAAATTGCCAAAAAAAGTTTCCTTAGTCACATTTCCTAAAGAGTCGTAATCGAATAACTTTGAAAAAGAAGCTTTTCCGGAAGGATAAAGTTTTATTTTGCTTTTGAGTTTTCCATCACACCAAATAAATTTTGTGGAGGAGGATAGCTCTTGCTTTTGATCATAATACTCAATCAAATAAGGCAAGCTTTCTTGATAAAAATACTTGGTTAATAATCCCTCTGCGTCTATTACTTCTGTGACTCCTGGATGATAGATAAAGCGAGCAATAGGTATGAGTTCTCCTTGAGTACCTAAGGGAGCCTCTATACGTTGCACTTTATCTGTTTGGAATTTCTTTTTTTTGGGGTCTTTTTTTATGGCTTTCTCTTCCTTTTTATCAGGAACATAGTAGTAAACGCGATACTGAGTTTCATCTGCAAATCGGATCCCATTTATTCTGGCTCCCGCTCCTTTTCTATCTGCAACGTATTCAAACTGCTGATTTGGAAAATGGGGGCTACTTACATATTGAAGATAATCTCGATCAAAAATTGCTTGAAACTGATAATCAATCTTTCGAGCATCTGAGGTGGTAATTTGAAAGCGATAAGGAGTTGTTGTTTTTTCGAGATCAAATCGAATCCATGAAAATGTCTTAGTTTTTTGAGGATTCGTAAGCTTTACCTCTTGAATGCGATGCTTACTGTCATATTGATAAATAAGCCAGTGGTGACTGGGAGTCTGCTCTTCGTTGAGACGGTAGTAAGTAGTTTGGTGAGCTCCTTCATTTTTTCTGCCTCTAAAGTCATTTCCCGAGTAGAAGCCCTTGGTTCCATCTGCGTGAAAAAGAACAGCTTTTCCCTCTTTTTCATTGAGTGCTAAATAGCTAGAGTTTTTATTATATTTCCCGCTAATTTTACCAAATCCCTTTGAAGGGGAGGATTTAGGTGCTAATATAACAGTGTGTTTTCCTTCTTTTTTTACGAATTTATAAGGGGTAATAGAACCACTCACGTCCGCGATATAGGCTACATATTCTTCAGTGAATAGACCGGGTCTTATGAGCAAATGAGTATGAGAAAAAAAACTCCAGCCCCCTTGGATTAAAAAACCTTTTTTTATCCTTTTTAGATATAAATCACTATCGGAGCCATCTCTTTCTTGGGCACCGGCGCTGGTATATTGCCTTAGGATAGGTAGCTGTATGCCACCTTCCACCACAATATCCTTAAAAGATAGATCTAGGTGGCCAGAAATGATATTTACATGTTGAAATAGGAAAGGATTTTCTTCTTCCTCGGGAGCTTGAAATCCAAATAAAACTAAGCTCAATACCCAAGCAATGAATGTACACCAACTCATTTTCACCTTACTTTTGAAAAAAGAAGGTATTTTTCTATAATTTATTTGAATATCAATCAACCTTCCTTCTTGCTTTAAAGAGAGAATTTTTCTTTGCTTATTTTCCCATTTAACTTTTAATTCTTTTAAAAAAGGGTTCTATGAGATTTTTGGCATTAGCGCTAGTTCTTCCCATGTGGTCATTGCCAAGTTGGTTAGAATCACAAGAGCCTCTAGCAGATTCATCTTCTACCCCATCTCTGTCTCTTTTGCAGCAGTTACGTAAAGATGGTATAGAGTTCCATCCTACTTTTACGGGAAATACTGCATGGGACATAGCTGGTGGCCAGCAAAGAACTACCAACGGAAATTTAGAATATTTAATCGATTTAAATCTTAAGATCCACAGTGAAGAAACATTAAAGTTTTCTGGTGGACTATTTTGTGCTGATTTTCAGTTACATAGAGGAGGTCAGCCACATCTAGATGCAGGCTCTTATCAAGATCTCACATTCATTGAAGCCAATAACATCACTCAACTTTCCGAATTTTGGTTTAGACAATCTTTTGGAGAGGATCTATTTTGGTTTTTAATTGGAAAAAAAGATTGTTCTACTATTTTTGATTTTTCTACCTACGCTATGAGTTTTCAGTACCAAAGTTTTGAGAGCATACCCACCATAAGGAATTTGCCCTATTACCCTAATCCTGCTATGGGTGTGCTGGCAGGAGCGTCTTTTGGTACACACATGAATATAAAGCTGGGTATTCTGGATGGTTCTAATGTGCTTGGAGTTCAAACGGGGTCTTTAGGAATTACCGGTAAATTTTTTGATCATCTTTTAAGTCATGCTTTAATGATCGGAGAAGTGGATTTTATCTGGAATGAAGCAACCGGTCTCTTTGGACAAATTGGGGGTGGGGTATGGAAAAACTCTTCTTCAGTTCCGAAGTATAGTGGAGGAGTTCAAAAAGGGCTTAATGGATGGTATCTCTTTGGGGATCAAACCATTTGGCAGGATATTTCCACACCAACCCCAAGAAAAATAGGCCTATTTTTTCAAGCAGGTTATACAAGCCCTCAAGCAAGCCCCATAAAAGAAGTCTTTGCGTTTGGTGTAAATGCATTGGGACCTTTCGTAACAAGGTCCCAGGATTCGTTAGGCGTAGGAGTTTGTATGAGCCGGTTTTCTTTAGTGCCAGGATCTGGATATACCAAACCTACGGAAACAGATATAGAGATATATTACCTCTACAATCCCTACTCATGGTGGAATATTCAACCAGACATTCAGTACATTATAACACCCAACGGAAGCAGTACACCGAATGCTCTGGTGGTATTAGTGAATACGGCTTTTTCATTTTAAGAAGATTGAAATTATGCATTTAGTATGCAGTTCTGATCATGTCTGTGGATTAAATAGACTAAATTTTTAATAAGCTCTCCACAGCTTTTTCT
This sequence comes from Chlamydiales bacterium, assembly GCA_040382555.1. Taxonomy (GTDB): domain Bacteria; phylum Chlamydiota; class Chlamydiia; order Chlamydiales; family Rhabdochlamydiaceae; genus VGMB01. Next base: position 12,504 of record JBEIFG010000010.1, read on the forward strand.
AGATTCTTCTGTTTTTATTCGCTCTTCATCGAATTTTTTTTGTGATTCTTTTAATTCTGCTTGTGTTTGAGATAGCTGTTCTTGGTATATGCGAATACCTTCAATGGCGATGTAAAACTGTTGGATTACCAAAGAGAGCTCTTTGATGCCAGTGAGGTGACTGATTTTTTTAAAAATTTCTTCGGTAGTCTCAGTAAGGTAGCTGAGTTTTTCTGTAATTTCTCCTTGCTGTTCATGCAACAATTTTTGTGTATCTTGAAACTTTGTACAAAATCCGATGATATCTCTTTGCACTTCTGTAATAGATCTGTCAAGACGAACTATAGATTCTTTATGTGGACCCAGCTTTATTCCACTGCCTCTAATTTCGTTCAAGCTTGCATGAAGCCGTTCAAGTGAAGATCCAAAAGTGGTATTAAATTGATTGAGCTCAGAAATATTTTCTCTTAGTGCTGAAATAGTTTTTTGCAGAGAAGATAGGCTTGTTTTGAGTTCCATATTACTTTCTTTTAAAAGGCTAATTTCACTTTTTAGTTCTAATATATTTCCTCTAAGATGCTCTACTTCTATTTTAAGCAGGGTATTTGTTTGCTCGAGCTCTTTTTTGGCATCTGTGAGCTCATCGACAGCTCTTCCTAGAGCCTCCAATTTTGCTGCATCTTCTGCATTGGCAAGGTGAGCTGCCGTTGAACCCATCCATGAGACGGTAATCAGCCCAGGATTTCCAGAAACAGCTCCAGCTGCTATGCAAACATTGCTGATCATTCCAATTTTTGAATAGAGAGCCCCTGGAGCCTTTGTAATCAATTTTATGACCTTATCCAGTAATAGAAAGGGAAGTTTGGGAATCATAAAGAGATGCCGAAAAAATCTTCCTGTATTTTCATAGCCAGTTTAAAAAGACCGTCTATTATATCCAAAGGAAAGCCCAAAGAATGACGGGTAACTATATGATTCGAAGGTGTAATACAAGTATTTACGGTGGATGAGCTATTTGTGATAGAGAGAGACATGATATATTTCCTTACTGTATAAGAAAGTAAGGAAAAATTTTAATGAAAAGATCTATAAAAAACTATTTAAAAATCTCATTTTTAAATGATGTGAAAAATATCTCTTAAAACCGCTAAAATCACTTCAATAACGATTAATATGATAATGGTCCACTCCAGACGAGAGGAGTGTTGATGCTTTAGTTCGTCGCTTAAAATCTCAAAAAGCTCATGGACAACGGTTAGTTTTTTATTCAGGACTTCTACTCTCTTACTCACATCTAAATAATGAGCGGTTCTTCGATAAAAAGGTTCAAGTTCAGGGTAGTCCCAAAAAAACTCAGGTGTATCTAAAATTTCTGAGTGGAGATTAATAAAATTACGTTCAATAAACAGCCCTCCCATTTTCCGAGAGATCTCTTTACGTGATAAGGGGATTTTTCCTTTAACTGCTAGCTCTGAAGGAAGGTGTTTGGTCGTATCTATTGTTTTTTGAATCACTTCTTCGAAGGTAGTAAGCTTTACGGATTGTGCAAGACCGTGAGATACTGCCAGTTTTGTGAGAGTATTTTTATTTTGAAGAACGATTTCATCTTCTTCAATGCGCATGCTATCACCGAAAATAAAGGTAAATTCATCCAGTTCTAACTTTGCATTAGGTTCTTTTTCAAAGTGCTTGCTTTTCAGTAGCAGTTCATTTTCTTCAGATTCACTAAATCCCCAGGTAACAATGACCCCATATGAAAAATAAAAGACATCGCCTAGAATTTTTTTATCTTCTCGCATTTGTACGTGGACTACGTCTCGAAATAATTGAGCAGGTCCTTCAGCAATCATCGATTGAAACAGCCGAGGGATATCAAATGAGGCAGTAGAGCAATAGCAGGTGCATCTCATATTAGACTTTATAGGTTTGTACTAGTTTTTAAATACCTTATATCTGAAGAGAGATTAAAAAGGAAAAATAACCGTGGAGAGAATGCTCTCTTAAGATTTTTTTGAATTTTTTCATGCGGTAGAAAATTGTAATTTTTTAGCTTGAAAAGATTGTCCATAAAATTTTATCATCGTGACTTCTTAAATTAGATACATCCTGCGAGAGTGGCGGAATTGGTAGACGCGCTACTTTGAGGTGGTAGTGAGGGTTTCCTCTTGGGGGTTCGAGTCCCCCCTTTCGCAAACTTTATCTTTAATCTAAATGAATCCCTTCTACGTAGTACCACCTGCCATCTATTTTCTCAAACTTACTTAGCTCGTGAATCCGATGTTGCATTTTTTTATGTGAAAAGCGTGCTACAAATTCTACCTCACCAACTTCTCCTGACTCATCCTCATGACTGCTTATGACCTCTAGCCCCTCCCAATGTACGGAAAGAGCAAAGTTTTTTACTTTTTCTTTGTGAAATCCGCTTAAGGCTTTTTTTTTCATAGTAGCCTTAAGATAGTTGACATCAGCTAGGGTAAAAGCTGTGTATCTAGATCTCATAAGCTGCTTAGCAGATTGCGCTAGTGAGGTTCTGTCTAGTAGAGGTTTACAGCATTCTGTAAACAAGTTCAAAGAGCCGCAAGGACATAAGTGCATAATCGATATTCCTTAATAAGCGAATTAATGTTGAATAGATGATGTGTAGTAAAATTCAATTTTTTCTTTTAGATCATCGTGTACGTGGATCTTCTTTAAACAAGAAAAAGACGCTGCTTGCGAAAGCTGATGGATATTGGACCACTCTTCTTTAGAAAATAAGATAGCTCCAGACGGCAGATGATCTTGGCAAAAAAAATCTTTCCCTATTAAGGCGAATGCACCTTGGCTTTGGCAAATTTCACAGACAGGTAAAGGTGTAAATAGTCCTTCATGGTTGAGTAGTTTAAGATAAAAGCTACTTGTGAAAGCATTGAAATTGTGCTCAAAAGAAGGGATATGTTTTACATAAAGAGAAAAAAAATAATATAGCTCGGGCGAAGGTTTTCCAGGATATTGTGAATCAAGGATGGTTTTGGCAAAATGCATCCCTGTAGTTAAAAAAGAATATTGCTTTCGCAGCTCAATACGACAGTCTATTAGGGAAGCTTCTCTACTTGTGAAAAGCGAAGATGGAGTTTCTCTACACAAGAATTCTGCCTCAGAAAGGATTTCACAACATAAACGTAGGTGATTTTTTTGAGAAGTAACCCCTTTAAGAATAATATTTACTATACCTTTATGTTTTGAAAGGAGAGTAAGGATGTATTGGCGATCTTTAAAGGGAGTTGCTCGCAACACAATTCCCTGAATGAGTTCTTCTTTCATATCATGAAATATATTCTAAAAGGGCTTTATTAGGGTAGTATTGGTTGCCGCAAAATAGATGTTTGGGCCCAGATCGGCTTAGATTCATAAAAACTCTCTAAGTGCTGAGCACAAGTAAATCAAAAAATGGGTAAACTGTCCCTTTTTTCTATGAAGTGGCAAAACTTGGTTAAGTTGGTTATTTGTTTTCCTCGTCTGCAGAATTAGAGGTCATTGGGTTTAAGGTAGCGGAGAAAAACATATTCATGGAAGGAGAGGGTGTTTCTCGACCTGATAGATCCCATCCTACATGGGAGTTTGATCTAGCAAATGCGGGCGATGGAATTCTACGTGAAAGATAAGGGGATTCATCCTTCCATCCTTTCGGGCTTTGTCTTCCTCTGGGAGATTCTATTTTTTCACATTGATTTACAAGGAAAGCTTCTGCAGATGGATGCCTAGATAAAGAGTCTATGGAGTTTTCAATCAAGGTAATATCGGTTAGGTTTACTTGTTGCTCTTCAAGATATTGTAAAGTTTCTAAAAGTTGCTTTGCGCAAGGTTTAAAATGACCGCTTTTACTGGATATGCTTTTGATCTCTCCTTCGGCATTAGTAATGATCTCACCGGCACCTAGCACCGGTTGACCAGCGCTAAAGCTTGAATGATGAAATTTGCCTAAGATATAGGGTCCAATATACATTTTTTCATCCGGTAAAATGGCGTAAATGGCAGAGTGATTGCTTTTTTGGGAATTTACAGAAAGGGTGGAAAAAGGGTTTCCATTTTTATAAATTCTGCCGTGGGTAAATTCGACAGCAAAATCTTTTCTCTCTTGGGGATTTAGATAAATCACAGAAGGAATACCTACGTCGCAGTTTTTTTTAAATAAAAATGCTTCGAAGGAACAGGGAAAATCACTTTTTTCCCAATTTTTGAAAGTGTCGTGAATTTCAGCTCCGCTAGGATGGTGGGGTAAGAGAGCTTCTTGCCAATATTTTTTTTCTAAGATTTTATAACTAAAATAAGGATGAGAAGTGCCGAAAGTAAGATAGATCGCTTTATGGATTGCTCTAATTTTCTTACATTGTAAGCTTTGAGCGTTATTTACAGATGCAGAAAACAGCTGAAAGGTTCTATCTTTGAGCAGAGGATGGTGAAGGCTCTCAGTATGTCCATTGGCAGCTAAAGTAATAAGTCTTTGAAACTGCTGCCCGCAAATTTTCTGTCTGTCAGGTAACGAGCTTAAACGATCCAAAGGTTCTAAAAAATAATCTACACAGCCAAATAGAGAACGTACTCTTATACCAATAGAGTTCTTAACAGTATGAATATCATAATCTTGTCTTAGTAGATTAGGATGGCTGTGTTGAAAAATTCTATAGAGAAGTCTTGAGAAAAATGCCCTAAAATAAAGAAACTCCTTTGCTGTCCTACCAAGACAAGCGAAGGAGTTCTAAAAGATGCGTAAACGCAACTGGCGTGAGTATAACA
>JBEIFG010000011.1:0-17207 GCA_040382555.1 Chlamydiales bacterium
AAGGTGAATTCATGCACTTTTTTGATGCCACCAATTCTGCCCATTTCAATAGGGAGCATAACGATTTAAGCCTCCAAGGTGGAACTATTTCTGCTAGATTAGACTTCTAATATCATTAAAGAAGATCTTTTAAAGAGCTCATTGGTATACTGAGCTCTTTAATTCCATAAATCCATCTACCATTTATTCCCTCTATTTTGTAAATTCGATCCCCTTAGCGTAAATACACCATTGATTTTTATGAAAATAGGAGATTGAAAAATATGGACACACTACTTCGCTCGATGAGCATCCTTGGACTAATCGCTAGCACGCAAGCCTTTTGTTTGAATTCTACGGATCTAGAAATCAAGGAATTAGAAAGAAGAGTTTCTAATCTTGAGCATCAAAAAAATGCCAATGGGGTAATAAACCCTTCTGGTAGGCCCCAAGTAAGGCATGGCGCAGATTTGTGCATCACCGGAGATTTACTCATTTGGCAATCTCACGTAAATGGTTTAGGTTATGGAGTAAAAAGTGCATCGTCTTCTAATTTATCCACCTCACAAACCAAAGAAATGCATTTTAACTGGGACCCTGGATTTCGTGTAGGCCTTGGATATAATCTTCCTCATGATGGTTGGGATCTTCATGCCTATTACACCAATTTTTACAACAAAGCTACTGGTACTACAAACAGCTTCAATCAAAGCTATCTTTATCCCGTAGCTAACGATCCATATTTTTATGTGTATTCAAATCCCAGCTCAATCCAGGGAAAATGGCAGCTGAATTTAAATATGATTGATCTTGAAATGGGCAGAGAATTTTTTGTAAGTAAATGGTTGATATTACGTCCTTTTTTAGGTCTAAGAAACGCTTGGATTCATCAAAGATTTTTTTCAAATACCAATCATTTATACCTGTCATCAAATAATAATTTTTATGATTATCATTTTGAAGCTAAAAGCAAATATTGGGGAATTGGCTTAAGACCCGGACTTGATACACAATGGGGATTAGGGAAAGGATTTAGCGTGTATGGAAATAGCGCATTTTCTATTTTATACGGCTTTTTTCAAATGCAGCAAAAACAATACAATGAAGCTGCTAACCTTGACTACATTGAATATATGAATAACTATCATTCCATGCGCATAGCACGAGCAATTGCGGAAACAGAACTTGGTCTCAGGTGGGAAACAATGTTCGCCAAAGATCAATGTCATTTTTCTATCCAAGTGGCTTGGGAAAATATGATTTTCTTTGGACAAAATGATTTTGATCGATTTGTAAGTTCCTCTCAGCCAGGAGTATATGTAGCAAATCAAGGAGATTTAACCATCCAAGGTTATAGCCTGGGATTGCGTTTAGATTTTTAATAAAACTATATTAGAGTCTGTGATCCCACAGGACACAGACTTTTTAGTAAGATATAGCAGGTCTTAGTAGAAGCAAAACTTCTTGAAGCAAATATATGAACTCATCTATTTCATCCATGGTATTATATATACCAAAAGAAATCCTTGATAAAGAACTAACGCCGAATTTTTTTAAAGTGGGCTGGGCGCACATATGCCCTGTGCGAATCGCTACCCCTTTTAAGCTTAGCATCGTTCCTAAGTCAAGAGGATGAACCCCTTCGATCACAAATGAAATGATGGGTCCCTTATCTTTTGCGGTTCCTATTATTTTAAATCCTTCGATTTTACTAAGTTTTTCTGTTGCAACCTGAAGCAATCGATATTCATAGGCTAAGATATTATCCCTGCCAATGGAGTCTATAAATGCTAAAGCAGAACCCAAAGCAATTACTTCTGCTATCATGGGTGTACCAGCCTCAAATCTAAGAGGAGGTTTTTGATAGGTGGATTTTTCAAAGCGGCAGAGCTCTACCATATCACCTCCACCAAAGTAAGGTGGCATGATCTCTAAAAGACCTTTTTTTCCGTATAAAACACCGATTCCCGTAGGACCGTAAGCTTTATGGCCTGAAAATGCTAAAAAATCGGCATCGAGATCTATAACATCCAATTTCATATGAGAGATACTTTGAGCAGCATCTATTAGGACTTTTGCACCAAACTCATGAGACAGAGATATAATTTTTTTGATTGGATGAACGGTACCAGTTACATTCGATACATGGGCAATAGCTACGAGTTTAGTCCTTTCGGAAAGCAAAGATAGGAAATAATCTATATCGATTTCACCACTATCATGGCAGAGAGCAATTTTTAACTTAGCTCCAACCTCTTCACAGAGCATCTGCCAGGGTATAATATTAGAATGATGCTCCGTCTGGCAGACAATAATTTCGTCTTCCTTTGATATGAATGCTTTACCAAAACATTTAGCAACTAAATTAATCGATTCTGTGGTTCCCCTTGTAAAAATAATCTCTTCAAGATGCTCAGCACCAATGAACCTTTGGACAGTTTGTCTTGCTCGGTCATACATTGCAGTAGCTTCAGCTGCAGACTCATAAACTGCTCGGTGCACGGTGGCATAGTGGTTGCTATAAAAATCAGAAATAGCTTCGATCACGCATGTAGGTTTGTGAGACGTCGCTGCAGAATCAAAATAGATAAACGGCCTTCCCAACCTATGTTTAGCGAAAATTGGGAACTGCTTTCTTATGGCACTAACCTCTATGTCGTTCATGGATTATATTCTCTAATGTAATTTTCGATCGATGTAATCATAGCTGTTTTAAGAGAATCAATGGGCACTTTTTCAATAATATCTCTACAAAAACCGGCAACCAATAAGTTTTTGGCCATACCATCGGATAGACCGCGTGTTTTTAAATAAAATAACTGATCTTCATTAAGTTGAGAGACAGTAGCACCATGAGAAGCCTTCACATCATCCGCGAAAATTTCTAATCCAGGCTTGCTATAAGCTATAGCACCCTCCTCAAGTAACAAGCTATTATTCAGCTGGTACGCTAGCGTTTTTTGAGCAAGCTTTCGGACCATAATTTTTCCAGTAAAACTAGTGTGAGATGAGCCTGATAGAACCCCTTTGAAAAATTGATTGGATGTACAATTAGGAGCACAGTGGTCCACAGTAACGTGAGCGTGAGATTGGTAGTGATGTGCTGTCCAAGTTAATCCAGAAATTTTGGCGTCAGATTCTTCTCCGAGAAGGGTTATGTAATAATCTTGCCTCGATCCTTTAGCTCCAGGGGAAAAATTTTTACACTCTAAGCTACTGGCTTTTTTTAGCGAAGCTCTTAATGCAAAAAAATTCCAACTTTGCTTAGGGGTATTCATATATAAAGTATGATCGAAGACGCTTTCATCTTCTAAAGATATATCCATAACAGTATTTTGAAAAAAATGCTGATTTTCTCCCAAGTGGGCATAAGAAGTAATCCAAGACATTTTCGCATGCGCTCCAATGACTATCTGAATCCTAGGTTGAAAAATACTGCCTTGCTTTGTAGTGACACAAAGGGATTGGATAGGAGATTGCAACTCTTTTTTTGGAGGTAAAAAGAAAAACACCCCTTCGTCATGAAGAGCTAAATTCATCAATACAAACGGGTCGGTTTCTTTTTCTAATCTTTCCTGAGACCGTTTTTGTAAAAAGCCCCCGTAACTACCCTTTTCTGCTTTCGAAATAGGCATTACGGTAATATCCGTAGGAAGACAAGAGAGCTCAGAGGAATAAACACCATCTATAAAAACAATAACAGAGTGGCGGCACTCTTCCATAATAAAGGGGGATAGGTCTTCTTTTGTGATCGCTGAGGATTTAGATATTTCATAGGAAGCCTGATAAAGATGTCTCATTGGCACATAGGTAAATGCCTCAAAGCGTTTATCTGGCAGACCTTTTTGTATTAATTTGTCCCAAGCTTTTGCCCTTATGGGGCTGGGCATCGATGTTTGGTAGCAGCTTTCCAGCAACTCTTCAAAAGGAGTCATCAAAGGTTGAGTCTTCATGTTATTCTCCATTTGAGGCTAAGCATCATTGAATAAAGTTTCATAGCCACTTACTTCCAGCTGAAGAGCTAAATCTGGGCCACCACTCTTCACAATTCTACCCTCAACCATGACATGCACGAAATTGGGCTTTATATACTCCAGTAGGCGTTGATAGTGAGTAATCAAAAGCAAAGATTTTTCAGAGGTATGGAGACGATTAACCCCTTGGGCCACGATACGCATCGCATCAATATCTAAGCCTGAATCTGTCTCATCTAGTATAGAAAAGCAAGGATCTAAAATGGCCATCTGCAAAATTTCATTTCTCTTTTTTTCTCCGCCTGAGAATCCTTCATTTAAACTTCTTTCTTTGAATTCCTTTTTCATTTCAACCACAGCCATTTTTTCATCTAAGATGCTTTGAAACTGTTCCTCAGAAACGGGGACTTGAGATAAAGCCTTTCTTTTAGCGTTATAGCAAGAAAATAAAAATTGGACGTTATTTATCCCAGGAATCTCCAACGGATATTGAAACCCCATGAATAAGCCTAGATGCGCTCTTTCTTCAGGAGCCATTAGAAGAATATTTTGTCCCTTGAACCAAACCTCTCCTTCGGTAACCTCATAAGAAGGATCTCCTGAGAGGACTTTAGCTAAAGTAGATTTGCCAGCTCCATTAGGTCCCATGATGGCATGAATTTCTCCAGCCGCAATCATAAGATTCAATCCTTGAAGAATCGATTTACCTTCAGTGGATGCATGTAAATTTTTAATCTCAATCATAAAAATGATCTAACCTCTCACGTTCGGTTGTCTATCCGACAGAATTTTCTAATTTTATTGTTAATAATTTTTGAGCCTCTAAGGCAAACTCAAGCGGCAGCTCTTTAATTACTTCCTTACAAAATCCATTTACAATCATATGAATGGCATCTTCTCTACTCAAACCACGGGATTGCAAATAAAATAATTGATCTTCATTCATTTTTGAAGTGGAGGCCTCATGTTCGACCTGGCTGGATGTATTAGCAACTTCAATATAAGGGAAAGTATTGGCAGAGCACGTATCTCCAACAAGCATAGAGTCGCATTGAGTATAATTTCTGCTATTTTTGGCTTTTGGGGCTATTTTTACTAGGCCTCTATAAGTGTTGTGCGATACATCCGCAGATATACCTTTAGATACAATCGTTGATTTGGTGTTTTTACCAAGGTGTATCATTTTAGTTCCTGTATCTGCTTGCATATGACCATTGGTTAGAGCCACAGAATAAAATTCCCCCACCGATTCATCCCCTTGCAGAATACAGCTTGGGTACTTCCAAGTTATTGCAGCGCCAGCTTCTACTTGAGTCCAAGAGATTTTAGAGCGAACACCTTGACATCTTCCCCGCTTAGTGACAAAGTTGTAAATCCCCCCCTCACCAGTTTGTGGATTACCTGAGTACCAATTCTGTACGGTAGAATATTTGATTTCAGCGCGGTCCATAGCAACTAGCTCTACGACTGCTGCATGGAGCTGGTTATTGTCGTAAGCGGGTGCTGTACAACCCTCTAAGTAACTTACGTAGGTATCTTCTTCGGCAATGATTAAGGTCCTCTCAAACTGGCCACTTTGCTTATCATTGATTCTAAAATAGGTAGATAGCTCTATAGGGCAACGGACTCCTTTAGGTATATACACAAAAGAACCATCCGAAAATACTGCAGAATTAAGAGCTGAGAAAAAGTTATCTCCAATAGGCACCACACTGCCTAGATATTTTTCGATTAACTCAGGGAATTGATGGACAGCTTCAGAGATAGGGCATAAAACTACGCCTGCCTCTTTAAGGGTTTTATGAAATGTGGTTCCCAAGGAGACAGAATCAAAAACTACATCCACAGCTACATTCGTAAGGCGTTTCTGTTCATCTAAGGGTATACCTAATCTCTCAAAAGTATTTAGAATCTCTGGATCTATTTCATCCAAGCTATCAAGTTTTTGTTTCTTTTTAGGAGCTGAGTAATACGTAATATTTTGGTAGTCTATAGGAGTATATTTGAAATGCCCCCACTCAGGCTCTTGCATCTTAAGCCAAGCTTTAAATGCTTTCAAACGAAATTCCAAAAGAAAGCTCGGCTCATTTTTCTTTGCAGAAATAGACCTAACTATTTCTTCATTAAGGCCTTTAGGAAAGCTTTCCGTTTCTATTGGAGTAGTAAAGCCGTATTTATATTCGGACTTATCTTTTAAAAGCTGCTTCGAAGTCATAGAATCCTAAGATATACCAGAAATTAGATAATATAATACCTAATAAAAAGGTAAATCTCAACCGTTTCCGCCTAAAAAAACAATTACACCATTAATAAATTTTTAGCTTTTTCTAAATGCTCAGGGATATCAATTTCTAAAGTTTCATGAAGAGTTTCATGTACTTGAACCTTAATGCCATGATAAAGAAATCTCAACTGCTCTAATTGCTCTATCCTCTCTAAGTCACAGGGGGTAATGGAAGAGATTTTTTGCAACCCCTTGCTTGAATAGGCATACAAGCCTATATGTTTAAAATATATTTTTTCTTTTCCAGGGATTGTTTTGCGATAAAAAGGCAGCGTAGCTCTTGAAAAATACATAGCTCTGCCTTGGATATCACATACAACCTTAGAAACCTCCGGGGATAAAATATCTTCCTGATTAAGCAATCGTTTTTTTAAAGTCCAAACATCCATACTTTCATCATCGCAGCTTTGAAGAAGATCGTGTATTGTTTGCTCAGAAATAAATGGTCCATCCGCCTGCCAGTTCACATAAACATCCCCCTGAATATACCCTTTGCTTTCTAGCTCTATCATTCTATCTGTCCCCGAAAGGCAATCTTGGGAAGTCATTAGGTATTGGCCACCAAATTTATCGATCACGCTGGCTGTTTCGAGGTCATCAATGGCAATGACCACTTTATCAAAACAGCTGACTTTTATTGCCGCATTCCAAACCCATTCAATTAAGGATTTCCCATGCAAAGAAGCAAGAATTTTACGAGGGAACCTAGACGAGTTAAGACGCGCTGGAATTACACATACAATTTTTTTGTTCTTCCACATGTCTACTTTATCCTTTGAATTTATTTTCTAAGTACCAACTAACAGTTTTCTCTATCCCATCTTCAAAGAGATGCTTTGGCCTCCAGCCTAATGTTTGATGAATTTTAGAAGCATCGATGCTATATCGATAATCATGACCTGGTCGATCTTGGACGAATCGAATCAATTTTTTTATATTTTCATACTGAACCAAGGTCTTGCTACAATACATCAAAATGAGCTTATCTAAAATTTCAATATTGGGGGCTTCAAAACCTCCTCCAATATTATATGTTTGCCCTAGTTCTCCTTTTTGCAATATGGTCCATATTGCATCCGCATGATCATCTACATACAACCAGTCCCTTATATTTTCCCCTCTGCCATAGACAGGTAATGTTTTGTGTTCATGCATACAAAGTAGCATATGAGGAATAAATTTTTCCATGTGTTGGCAAGGACCGTAATTGTTACTACAGTGGGAAAGAGTAACAGACAAACCATAGGTATGCGCATAAGCGCGCACGAAATGATCTGATGCAGCTTTGGAAGCAGCGTACGGAGAGTTAGGCAAAATCGGAGATTTCTCAGAAAAAGAACCTTCAAGCCCTAAGGAACCATATACTTCATCTGTGGAAACATGATGAAAATGAATATGAGGAAACTTTCTTACCACCTCAAGCAAATGCAGGGTCCCTTGCACGTTTGTGATACAAAATATTAAGGGAGAATCAATGCTCCGATCTACGTGAGTCTGTGCAGCAAAATGAACTATAGTATCAATTTTATGTTGTTTCACTATAGTTTGTACTAATTCTTGATTGCAAATATCCCCCTTTACAAAAAAATACCTTGGGTCATTCTCTATAGGAGCTAGATTTGAAAGATCGGCAGCGTAGCTCAAGCAATCTAAATTAATAACCCCTTCAATTGCGTCCTGGTGTGCTAAAACACAACGAATGAAAGCTGACCCAATGAATCCCGCTCCGCCAGTCACTAAAATTTTTTTCGGTTTAACCCTCATTAAAAAGCTCCTTTATAGTCTCTTTCCAAGACCGTGGTTTTTTATGAGTATATTTTTCATATTTTGATGTATCTAATGAAGAATAATTAGGTCTTTGAGCTGGGGTAGGAAAGGTACTGGCCGTAGTGGGATCCACTTGCTGACATGCAATCGGCATGCTATGTTCTTTCATATACTTAAAGACCTCTTTGGCTATTTCATAGCGTGATGCTTCTTCGCCAGAGGCAAAATGAAAAATCCCTGTTGCATCTTTGAGATCTAATAGAGCATGAGCTAAGTCATAGCAAAACGTAGGTTTACTGACTTGGTCATTAGCGACAAGTATAGACTGGTTACTTTTCATTAGTGCAACTAAAGAAGAAATAAAATTTTTCCCTGTAGATCCATACACCCATGAGGTCCTAACAATACAAGCAAAGGGCATTTGATCAAGCAAATTTTTTTCACCTTCTAACTTGGACATGCCATAAAAGTTTACTGGATTTTTTAGATCATCTTCTTTGAAGGGAATCGATTTTGTACCAGAAAATACATAATCCGTGGAAATGTGGATTACTTTACAACCAAGCTCTACTGCCACCTTACCAATAAGTCCTGGTGCCTTGGCATTTACATCCCAAGCTTCCTGTCGATTTTTTTCAGCCTCATCTACAGCTGTAAAAGCTGTACAATTGAAAATATGAGTGGGCTGTATTTTATAAGCCAGGGCTCTTAATGAGTCGTAATTAGTCACATCTAGCTGATCGTGAGTAGAGCTAAATACTAAGAATCCTTGTTTTTCGATCAGATGATGCAAACATGTTCCCACCATACCACTACTTCCTAAAATCCATGCTCTCATAATAATACCTCATGAAGAAAGAGCGCATTTTGATCGCGCGCAGAAAGAACTTTTTCACCTTCCGGCCACTTAATATTTACGAAAGGATCATCAAATCTGAATGATTTTTCTTCCTTGGATTGATAAGAAGAGCTCACCTTATAGATTAAATGAGCTTCCGAACTCATTACATAGAAGCCATGGGCAAATCCATCAGGAATAAAAAGTAATTCTTTTTTTGATGCATTTAATACAATGCCCTGCCACATTCCATAAGTAGGAGATCCTTTGCGGATGTCTACGAAGACATCAAATATTATCCCAGAGATCACATTAATTAATTTTGCTTGACCTGCTTGGAAATGCATGCCTCTTAAGACACCTTGCTTTGAAAAAGAATGATTATCTTGCTCAAAATGACTGATTAGACCCAGCTCTTGATACTCCGATGACCTGAAGCTTTCATAAAAAAAACCTCGATCATCAAAGTAAACGGTGGGATATATCTTAAAAACACCACTAAGGTCCAAAGATTCCAGTTTCATAGCTTTAAAACTCATGTTAAAAAACTAATCTTAACTAAGAGCCCATGAAAATGTCTACCTTCTAATCCATTTAAGGACCTAGCAGCCTCTAAAGAATTTTATTGAGCACTTCTTGAAAAAGCTCTATAAAAATCTCTAAAAGAATAAAAAAAATGAGTAAAAATAAAACACCTTTACCACCCGGCAACTGTCTGCTGCCGTGAGATATTTTTTTACATATCGCCCCATCCAAACCATAACTGGAGGCAGCAATCCAAACAAAATAGCGCAGCTAAATCCTCCTGCAAAACTTAGTGCCGTCAGAAATATATTAGGGCTAATCATTGAAATCAGAAGAGGAGGCAAGAATACAAGCAAGCAGAGGAATAGTTTTTTATTGCCTGTTTTTTTAACTTTTAGGCCATCTGCTAAAAAATCCAAGTAGGCCAGAGCAAGCGCTATATATGAGGTAGTCATAGTAAAAAATGCAAATGACTTTCCAACGTTGAAAATCAAGGAGCTGCCCACAATTTGTTTAAGGGGCCAAACTGCATTTTGACCGAGGATATTTGCTTGCTGTAGAGCCTCTAGCGGTACTACTCCAAGGATAAGAATTTCCCAAACAAGGTAAACTACAAGAGGGATCGTAGTGCCCATTATAATTGTTTTACGTACCTTTTTTACATCTCTATTCATATAGGTCATCAAGGTGGGAATAATCACTTGGTAAGTAAAGGCGGTAAATAAAATTGGAATAGCAAGCCATGCTTTGGACCAATTGGCTCTTTGTAAAAGCTCCGTGTTTACGTGATTATAGGAAAAAAATATGAAGAGAAGATAGGAAATGACGACACCTGACATCAGTATCAAATTCAATCGATCCACAGAATTTGTTCCTAAGTAAACGATAGGAGAAAACAGCAGGACGTATAAAATGGCAGCTGACCACCTTGGAAGGGCACCTGAGGTCATTTCCACAAGAATATCCCCTCCGCCTGCAACGTGAGCAATCATCACCGTAATAAATAAAAATAAATAAACTACCCAGCATAAGCCCTTACCCCATGGGCCTAATAACTTATGAGCCATAGTAATTAAATTGGAATCTTTAGGCATCCATTGGCAGACCTCTAAAAGTAGCAGTCCAGTACAAAGCATGAAAAACCAGCACAGCAAGTAAACACTAATAGATGGCCAAAAACCAGCCTCACCTGTAGCAATAGGAAGAGCTAGCATACCCACTCCTATAGTTGTTCCAGCAATAAGAAGGGTTCCACCGAGCACATGCCCTAGGGAATGAAAAATTCGCATTCGTCTTTTCCTCTCATTAATTATACTGTATGTTTATGATCTTTGGACAAGAGAGCTTAGCTTAAAAACTGCTGCTTCTCTTAAGATCGACTTTTTTTAAACAAACCTGTTAAAAAATAATAAGTTATACCTTAAAGGTAATTCTTCATAGATTTTTTTAGTTAATACCTTTGAAACATTCATTTTTTTTGATTTTTTTTTAAAAAACCAATCCTGTAATTTGAATAGATATTAATAAAAGAAAATATTCAGCTTCTCATGCGTTATCTTTCTCAAGCTAGTTATGCTCTTGCCACCGTCCTTGTCTTGATTTTGAAGAAAGCACCTCTTTTGGCCATTTCTGTTTTTCAACACCAACCACAAGAAGAAGCAAAAGGAGAAACTGTCCAGCCTTGGTTTACAGGGCCTTTACTTGCACCATCAGGGACGGTGATCCCGACAGGTCATGTAAACATTCAGCCTTACCTTTTTTCACAAGTCATTACAGGTTATTATAATCATCACTGGCAAGTAGATACAATAGATAATTTTTATAATAACTGGTTTCAACTGTATACAGGTATAGGATTACCAAATTCCTTAAATATCACCTTTGCTCCCCAAATGATCTGGAATAGAACACAAGGACAAAACTATGCAGGATTTGGTGATATGCCTGTAGCCCTGGCTTATCAATTATACTTCAGCCAAATTAACTCATGGGTCCCCTCACTAAAAACAGCCTTTGAGTTCAATGTACCGATTGGGAAATATAACAAACTCAACCCTCGCAAAAAGTTTACTGATGCCCTAGGAGCAGGTTCTTGGCTACCTACTTTTAAATTAGTAGCATCGGGGAGTAAACAGTTTGGAAATAGTATATACTTTCTAAATACAAGACTGGCTTTTGCCTATATCATCGGTACAAAAACATTTGTAAAAGGCTTGAATTCTTACGGGGGGGGAGAAAAAACTAAAGGTTGGGTATACCCAGGAAATACTTTCCAAACAGATCTATCCTTTGAAGCCAGTCTATCTAGGAATTGGGGTGCAGCAATAGATGTGGTTTACATTCATTTTAACAAAACAAGATTTTCCGGTACTAAAGAGAATGCGACAAAACTTCCTTCTGGGGAACAATTTAGCATATCTCCTGCAATAGAATATAACTGGAATAGCTCCATTGGAGCTATTGCAGGAGTGTGGCTGACCCTAGCAGGAAGAAATTCACTGCAGTTTACTACTGGGATACTATCTGTAAACTTATACTTTTAATGTTTTAGTTCAGCTAAATCACTATATTGATTTAAATACGCCGTAATTTGTCTAGAGCCCTCAAGACGACACATTATAGATTTATCAGGTCCAAAAACGAGTGCTAAAGGAACGCCTTTAATCTGAAAAAAATCGGCTATACCAGGACACTTTTGAATATCGACTTTAAAAATTTGCATCTTACCTTGATAGGCCTTAGCATATTTCTGAAGTGGAGCATTGAGTTTTCTACATGTATTGCTGTGGGCTGAGTAAAATTCTACAAGAACTGGAATTTTATGTAGTTGGACTAGTTCGTTATACTGGTTGATACTTTTAATTTCTATTACAGAGGATGGAGCATCAGATGGATGTGAATTAGATACCTCATTTTCGAAAGGGACGTTGGGGATGGTTTGAATTTCTTGGTTGCTTTCCTTTAAACTTTCTATATTTTTTGCTACAGGATTAGCAATCGTAGAAGAAGATCTCATCCAATGAATGGCCGCTTTTGCACCATCCCCTGCAGCCACAATCGCTTGCTCGTAATTTGGGTCACAAACATCCCCAACCGCATATACACCGTCTACAGATGTTTTCATATTGCAATCCACTTGAATAAAACCATTTATATCCATGGATAATTGATTATTAAATATCTTACTAGAAGGCACTGAACCGATGGCAAGGAAAACTGCGGATGTATCTATTTTAGAGGTTTTTTTTCCTGAAATAATTTTGATTCCTATTAGCTGTCCTTTTTTTGTAAGAAATTCCTCTAAAGTGGTATCCATCAGAATTTCCACATTTTTTTTATTCTTTAATGCATTTATTCTGCTTAAATCTTTTGCTTTGAGCTCTGATTCTTTGACAATCACGTATACCTTGCTAGCTAAATTACTTAGATAGTCTGCATCTAATATAGCATTATCCCCCCCACCGACAACTACAACAGGTTGCCCCTGAAATCTTGTTCCACTATACGTTGCGTGAGTATACACTCCTTTTGCAAAGAGATCGCTCTCTCCCTGTATGCCTAGTTTTTTATGTCGGCTGCCGGTATCTATAATACACGAGGAAGCTTTAAGAGTGTTTATAGTATTTTCCGTTAAATTTCTTGTGACTATAGAAAAGGGCTTTTTAGAAAAATCCACAAATATAGCTTCTTCATCTAAAAAAATAGCCCCGGAAGCTTTCGCCTGATCTAAGAGGTCTTTAGATAGCTCCTGTCCTGAAATTTTAGGGAAACCCAACCAATTGTCCATAATCAAAGATGAAGAAATAGATCTACCCTTATTATCTCCTAATAAAACAATCGGTTTAAAACCCGCTTTTGCAAGAAATAATGCAGAAGTTAAGCCTCCAGTTCCTGTACCTATCACTACCACCGACTCTTCTTGGGTCGCTAAAGAGTTATTCGCCTGGAGACCACATGTCCATCCAAGAGCTAAGAAGATTACCCATTTTTTGCAAATCAAATCTAATTTCATCTTATACCCTCTGACTAATTCATTTAGCGTACAATTACTTTGCCAATTTTCATTAATTTATCATTTTCACTTTCATCCCAAAGATTTAAAGCGTCTGAAGGAGAGTATGCTTGCTCAAATCTACACTGCACTTCATAAATGCCCGGATTTTCAGGCATTTGTAGAAAAAATGAAGCAATACCATCATTACATCGATACCCTAGCTCATTAAAAATACATTTTTGAGCACCCATTTGAGAAAAGCCTATTACAATTTGATTTAATGACTCTGGTTCCAAACTCTCCGATTCATAACTAAAGTTCAGCATACCAAAGACTTTTTCTCCAGGTTGAACTAGTATAACACTCCCTTTTTGATTCATATTTAAATTGGCAATGGCAAGGGGTCCACTATAAACGACACTTGGCATGTCTTTTTTTAAAGAATCCAAAAGTTGATGATCCTCCTGTCCTAATTTGTCTAAAGCAAAGATAGGTTCATAGGATGCATGACATAAAAATAAAATCATTAAAGACACAAACTTTTTCATATCTGAAGACTCCCTAAAAAATTAACATGAAATCACTTTCAATTTTAATAAATAAAAAAATAGCTTTTTTATATTTTGTAAAGACTTACACAAGCTCATTTTTAATAAATTTATTTATAGCATAAGTCTTGAGTTTTTTGATGAATAATATTTTTTTAGTTATATAACCTTGCTTTTCTCCTAACAAGAAGCTTACATGCTAAAAATATAAACTCTTTAAGTTAAACCTTACATCGATTAAAACTTAAGGAGATATTCCTTAATATTTTTAAAATAATTTCTTAGATTACTTCTATGGCTGGTTCAACAAATTCTCAAGATGAATTTCTAAGTAACATTCTTAAGCAAGCAGAAACACTTATCTCACCACCTCCAATAGTATCACCTTTACCAAGGCAATGGCTGCCGAAGTTCATAAGAAACTCACTCAAGTGCATGTACTTACCCGTACTAATACTGGATCTAAGCATGCAACACATCGCAAAAAAAATCATTCGCCCACCTTTTTATCAATCAGGCTCCTGTAAAAAACGAGGTAACTGCTGTTATTTCATCTTGTTACCAGAATCGAAGGGGATTTTCAGTAAGATGTATTTTTTTTGGCAAACACAAATCAACGGATTTTTTGTAAGAGAAAAAAGCCCTATCGATAAAGATGGCAATAGAATGCTAGTGCTGGGTTGCCGGTACCTAGCTCCTAATGGAAAATGTAGTAACTACTTTACAAGACCTTCCGTATGCCGAAAATGGCCTATTGTGGAACATTTTGGACATCCAAGAATTCTCAAAGGATGTGGCTATCAAATCAATTTAAAAAAGTCCTATAAAAAAGAACCATATCTTTCCCATTTCAAAAAAATTAAACAAGAAACTGCTGATAAAACTTAAGCTCTGTAGTTAACGCTTTTTTTATACTGTCAGCTCTTCTTAGACCATGTCCTTCGTTATCAAATAGCACTAGCTGAGCTGCTACATTTAACTCTCGTAATTTCAAAAAAATATCTTCAGATTGATAGGGAGGCACTACGTGATCTTCTTTTCCCTGAAAAAAAAGAACGGGTTTATGCAATAAATGAATGTTATGCAAAGGGGATCTTTGCTGATATTGCTCTTTTAGTTGTGGATAAGGTCCTATCAAACTGTCATTATAACATTTTTCAAATTTATGAGTTGTAAAATAAAGGCCCTCTAAATCTAGTACACCATAATAACTAACAGCTGCCCTAAAACAGGAAGAGGAAATCAAAGACATGATAGCAGTAAGCCCCCCTGCACTACTGCCTTTTATAAAGCTTTGTTTTGGGCTACCTAACCCCTTTTGAAATATATATTGAGCTACAGAAATACAGTCTTCTACATCCACAAGGCCCCAATTTCCCTTTAACGCATCTCGATATTGCCTGCCAAATCCAGAGCTTCCCCTATAGTTTATCTCCACGAAAGCAAAACCTCGAGAAGTCCAAAATTGCACTTCTAGATTAAACAATGGCGCTGCATGAGACGTGGGTCCGCTGTGAGCTCTAAAAATAACCGGAGGTGGTTCTATTACATTCTCAATTGGATGATTGGGAGGATAATAAAAAGCATGCACTTTGCCCTTTTTTTTTGAGGTAGGAATGAAAAGACTTTGAGGTAAAGAAATCGAATTTAAAGTGGGTATCTCATCCATTGATGATGTTATAGAAAAAAACTTATTTGAGCTTATTTTATAATGAATAACTGATAAAGGCTCAACAGCAGATCCTCCAAAGAAAAAAACATCTTCATAATTATTAGAAACAATATGGGAAATAGACGTGTAAGGAGAAGCTAATTCTATCCATTTCTTTTCAGAGGGAATAAAGATCCCTAATTGGTCTGTGGCATTTTTTGTATAACTACAAAATAAAGCTACTTGTCCTTCATAAAGAACCTCAGCATAAAAATATCTGCCTAGCTTCCATTGAGGATAAGTAAAATCGGCTTCAGCAGAAAATATATTTTTGCAACTCAGCCCATCGTATTCATAGATATTCCAATATCCTGATCTATCACTTACAAAATACAAAAGACCATTATTTAACCAAATAGGTTGCACGCAAGACTCTTGATATCCCTCCGAAATTTTTTTCAAATCCGAAAATGTTCCATCTGACCCAATCTTACCTGCCCATACTGTAGTACTATCCCAGGGCATGTTTGGAAAATTCCAACTTAAAAAAGTCACATTTTTTCCATCATGAGAGCATCGTATAGAACTATAAAAAGCATCTCCTTCAAGAACAGACCTAACCTGTAAATTTTTCAGATCTAAACAAAAAATAGCACTTTTTGGATCGTCAAAAGAAATATCTTCTGCCACAAAATATAGAAACTTATCATCCTGAGTCGGCACCAAATCTGCGCAACGAATATCCTCTTTAGCAAATAGCTTATCCTCTTGACCTGTATGGATATTTTTTCGAAATAAGGCTCTTGCTTGATCCTTTACGTAGTATAAAAAATTTTTAGAGCTTGATAAAGCGCCTCCTCCATATTCATATACCCTACTCTTTACGTTTTCTGAAGCATTAAGTAAGTCACCATGATGACTGGCGTGATAAAAACAAAGAGCATATCTTCCTTTTTCAAGAGGGCGGGACTCTGTCCAAAAAACGGTATCCGAGATGCAAGCTAAATCCTCAAAAGATTTTCTTGAAGTAGCTACCACTTCATTAGATATGGGTGAGTCCCAAAATCCGCACTGAATCATTGACTTCTCCTGATGATCTTTGACTTAATAAACTGCTCATTTCATGGCGATTATAGTTTGATTTCTAAGCAAAGTCTTGCTGCGGCGATAAGAGTGCCAATCTTTATCATTTTGATAAGTACAAATTTCAGCTATTTCTATGTGCTTAGATAAAATCCCAGCCGTTTCTAATTGAAACCTTCCGATTTGCCATAAATCAAAATAGTTCGCTTTTATCTGAAAAGGCCACATAAACTCAGGAAATTCTGCTTTAAAATTCTTAAATTCAGCATGCAAAGGCCCAAGTGATGGAGAAATACCCACGATTATATTTGTGGGATTACAACCATAATTTTCTTGCAAGGTAGCTACCATTTTTCCGTAAATATTTTGGACATTACCCCTCCATCCACAATGGACATTTGCAATCACTTTTTTGATAGGATCAAAAAATACAGCTGCCTGACAGTCTGCATGTCTGATATGCAAGCTAACACCATTTTTTTTAGTAATAATAGCATCACAGACATTATCCTCTTCGAGGTAATCTATATCTTTTATTAGATCGGAATGAATCTGTTTCACAGA
>JBEIFG010000012.1:0-17018 GCA_040382555.1 Chlamydiales bacterium
AGCTCGATCTACTTGGGATGAATTAAGCCCATATATTTTAAAAATTAAACCTTTGACTTTTAAAATAGAGCTATTTTTTTCAAATAATTCATCTTGCCCTTTCTGTCTAAGTTCTGGATCTTCTTTTTCTTGGCAAAGATCATAATATTCCATCATGCTATCTTTAGACAGCCCTTGGATCAAAAGATCTTGAGATGGTTTTAGAACAAACCCTTGTCCTACAGGCAACATTTTTAAAAAGTCCACTAATTCATTAATAGATCTTTTTAAAGCAGAAGGCTTAGCTTTTATGGTCAAAGAACCAGTGGTTCCCGCTAAAATATTCCATGAGTGGTCTGCAATATTGAATTCTCCAAGACCAATAGAGCCTTCTAAAATTAGATCCAATGAAAACCGATTAAGCGCTTTTCCAAGCACATTTAGTCTATGATTTAAGTCAAGAGTCATGGCTGCTTCTAAAAAGTCAGAAACATCCATATCAGAGATTACTAGGACTTGGTTAGCTTTTACCTCAAACTTTCCTTCTTTAGTTAAATGAGCCGCTAACTCTGAAAAAGTCTTACGCACTTCTTGCTTTTTGATGACTTCCTCTTTTATTGAGGCCATTTCTTTTTCCACTTTCGATTTCTCTTCTTGTAGTTGCTTAGCCATAGCTGTCTCCTTTTTCTTGAGCGTGAATAGAAATTGTTTTACCTTTCAGATTGATTATTGAAAAGTTTTTTTAACTAAAACTTTATTTTTTAGAAAAAAAATAGCGTTATTCCTAAGCTGAGCTAAAGGGAGAGCCATATGAAAGCTGTTTTGCTATTGATTATATGTACACCGTGCCTGTCTTTTGCTGAAGAGAGCTATTCATCAGAACCTTGCGATGAATTGATAGCCGAAGAGCACGTTGACTTTTATGACAGAACCTACAGTTATAATCCAGTACCCATCCACCCTAACGCACCTCAGCCAAAAAGCTGGAAAGAAGCTTACTTACAAATGCAATGTGCTCTTGAACAAACCAATAAGAGATTAGAGGAACTTGCTTTAAAAATTAAGTCTTTGGAATCAGAGAAATCCTCCTTAGATTAATGGCTTTAATTTACTAAAGCGCGCAGCTTTGAAAAATATTTTTAGAATTTAGGAGATACCATCATGAAATTAGTTGTTCTAGTAGGAAGAATACTTTTTGCTTCCATTTTTATACTAGCTCTTCCCAGTCACTTCTCACATGCAGCCATCCAATAAGCTCAGATGCAAAGCATCCCAGCCCCGCACGTTATTGTTCCCCTTGCAGGAATTTTTTCTTTTATTGGTGGATTAAGCATACTACTAGGATATCGATCAAAGCACGGTGCGTGGTTAATTATTTTATTTTTAGCAGCGACTAATTTTTCTATGCATCGATTCTGGATGTTTCCAGATCCAATTACTAAAGAATTTCAACAGCTGATGTTCATGAAAAATATATCACTTCTTGGAGCTGCTTTTATTATCAGCTTTTTTGGATCCGGTCCCTATAGCTTGGATAAGCAGATCCCCGCTAAAACAAAAGGATAATCTTAAAGACTAGCTTATAGGAGCTAGTCTTTAAATCGCTTTGTGTAGCTATGGCAATAAGGCTGCCCTTGAGTCCTTTGATAATAATTTTGGTGATATGCCTCAGCTGGATAAAATAATGAAACTGGTGTCACCTCAGTCATTACATCGTATCCAAGCTGTTTTAATTCGTTTACCCATTGCATAATGATTTGCTTCTGCTCCAAGGAGAAGTAGAAAGCAGCAGACCTATATTGAAGACCACGGTCAGGCCCCTGCTGATTTTTTTCCGTTGGGTCATGTATTTCAAAGAAAAATTTCACTATTTTTTTAAAAGTAATTTCTTTTGGATCATAAATGACTTCTATAGCCTCCAAATGACCTGTTACCCCACTGCAAACTTCTTCATAGGAAGGAAAGGCAACAGCACCACCCATATAACCTGAAGTTACCTGTTTGACTCCTTGAAGCTTATGAAATAAATGCTCCATACCCCAAAAGCAACCTCCCGCCAAATAAGCCTTATGATATCCATCTTCTGTACATTTAGGAATAAATCTCAAGGAAAGAGAGTTAACGCAATGTCTTAAATTTTTTTCAGTAAGGCGCTCCCCCTCAAAAACATGTCCTAGATGACCCCTACACCTTCTGCAAATGATTTCCTCTCTTACACCGTCTGGATCATTTTCCCTCTTTATAGCTCCGGGAATTTCGTCATCAAAGCTTGGCCAGCCGCAACCGGAGAGAAATTTATGTGAAGAAAAATATAAAGGGGCATCACAACGCCGGCATAAATAAATACCTTCTCTGGTTTCATGTTCATAAGCTCCAGTACCAGGTTTTTCAGTGTATTTATTTTCAATGATTTGCGACTCCTGTACCGATAAAGTATGAAATCTTTTCATACTTACCCCCTCTATAATTTTTTAAGGGGGTTATAAAAAAAAAGTCTTTAGCGATCAAGAGAGAAAAAAGTCTAAAGTTTTTTGAGTACACTTTATACTTTGTTTGTAATAGCACGTAAATCCTTGTGCTTGGCAGGAGAGAGTGATTCGTATCCAAATTTTAGAGGTGAATACCGGCCAGTTCTTTCGTTACTTTCTACGTCATCAGACTTAATGTCCCTAACAGCTTTGGCAAGGTCTGAATGCTCTGAGGCCAAAAAGAATGCTAAATGGTTACGGACTGCGTACTTAATACGACGAGCGAAATAAGAATTTCCATTCTTCAATATTCGATTGACTAAAAAAATGTGACATCCATCCATAAGATCTTTCCTTCTACTAAAAATCTGATGGAGCAATTCTTGATAAGTTTGGAAATCTGTATTATTTTCTAAAAAAGCATGAACTTCATCTTTAAAGGCAAGGCAAATATCATTCTCTAGAATCACAGGAAAAAATAAAAGCGTAGATAGCAAACTATATTTAACAAAAGGGTGGTGAGATCCTTTTAGAAAATTCGAAAACTCCTCTACATTTTTTTCTCTTTCGCTTGCAGGCATGAATCCCACGGTCCCTACAAATCGTAAAAAAGCAGAAAAATCAGTCTGGGGATCACAAAATGAGTGAACTAGCTCAAGAGTTTCTATACGATCTTCTGTTTTCATATAGCAGCAAATCTTAAAAAACTTTTCTAAATATGTACCTTCTCTATCCCATGACATGTAAGTACGGGCAAGATCGATAATGTTTTTCCTGTCTGCTCCGGAAGTTTCTAAAAGAGCTTTAAGAACTCGCATTTTTTGCAATCCATTTGCTATAGGATCGATCAGTGGACTTGCTTGAAGCAAACTTTCTCTTTGCTGCAAACTAAGAGGTATCAATAAATCAAAAAGATAATAGGAATATTCGTCATAATTCAACACCCCACCTGCTAAGTGATCTATGATAGTTAGTGTCTTCTCCAGCTGGCACTCAGGTATCCGAGAGCTCAATAAAACCATATTCCGCCAAGCTTCTATGGTACTTAGTTTTTCTACAAAAGAAGATAAAAGAATTGTCCTTCTTTTTTTCTCTTCCGATGAAAAAGTAGCTGGCATAAATTGAAATAATTGAAGTCTTATAAAAGCTGCTTGCACCTTTCTAATCACATCTTTTGGAATAGAAAATAGATCTTCTATTATTTCATTGCGTTGGCCATCTAATGCACGCGGGGCATTCGCCCAAGAAAAATTCCATAAATTCCCCAATCCATGACTACAGCATTGGTTCTCAAATGCATCTAAACGATTGCCCACTGCTGTACGTAACTTATGCTCTATATCATCCAACTCGTAAGGATGGAAACAATGAGTCTTTTCTTGCTTTAGATCATCTACTGAACACTTTATGGAGTAGGCATCTTGGGATGTTAAAGAACCTGCATGATTTTTGCTTTCAATTTCGCAAAGATTTCGAATCGATGATATGATTTTTAGTGTTTCCAAAATTAGCACCAAATTAAAAAAAAATTCACAATGGTTAGATATTTTAATGATAACATCTTAATATTAACAATATTAAAATTCTTCTCTTGAAAAGATATTAATGAATATACCCCAGCTATCTGCTCTTGAAAGAAAATAAAAACATCAATACAGTTTTTTAATTTTGCTAGTTAATAGGTTTTTTTTTAAAAAAAGACATCTACCTATACATTGCACTGTGCAAAGCTTTTAATTTATGTTAGAGTTGTAAAAGCCGATCTACAGACTTCATAATCTGGCTAGATGGCATAGAAAAAAGACAGTCGCTCATTTTGCTTCCAGCGCACCCATCTTTATAGCAAGGCCTGCAGGACATTTCTAAAGAGACAACCTCTGATTTAGGGTGCATCCAGGGGCCCCAATTTAGCTCAGAAGAGGGGCCAAAAGCCACCACCACAGGAGTCTTAGTAGCTGAAGCTATATGAAGGGGTACAGAATCAACACATATTAAAATTTTAGCAAAATCAATAACAGCCGCTAGGTCCTTTAAACTTATCCTCCCTCCTAAATCTATAACTTCTCCGGGTGGGCAATGTTGCAAAATCGTCCTAACCATCTCCCTTTCGACTTCATCTGGACCGGAGGTTAACACCACTTTTTCCCCTCTTTGTAATAAAGTATTGATTACTGCTGCTACAGTCTTTGGGGGAAGACATTTATAGCGCCATCTAGAAGCTGGATGTATAACTATATAAGATTGTACTCCTCCCAAAAGCTCTTGTACTTTTGCTTTAGAAGAATCAGGAATATGCAAAAGCAAGTCTCTTTCATTTAAACTGGGAAATATTCCCATGCATCTTAGGGCATCAATATTTTTTTCTACACTATGTCTGGGTGTAGAGCAGGATTTTATCGTATGGGTATATACATTTTTTTTCCCAAGACTCTTTTTCCTTTGCGATCGACTCCTAATTTATAACGGCTACCTGAAAATAAACAGACTAAAGCTCCCCCGAACCCTTCAGTTAAATTTATAACTAAATCATATTTTTGACGAACCAGGCTTAAACCCAAAAAAAGCTCTTTAAAGAATCTCCCCATTCCTGAAAGTTTTTTCCACTGCTTATCATATTCAAAAAAATGCCTTATTGCAGGATGCCCCTCTAACATAGGCCTTGTATCGCTATAAATAAAGGCATCAATATGAGTTTCAGGTAGAGCCTTTTTTAATAAAGAAAATACAGGACTTGTTAACAAAACATCTCCATGATGTCTAAGCTTAATAACAAGAATTTTTTTAACCTTAGATAGATCTGGATAATTGCCATATGTCATATTGATTTTCTCTTTTTCTAAAAATTACACTTTTACCGATGAGATAAATTTAGCAGAAACCTATAATTTAAGCCTGTCCAATCTAGATTAATATTAAAGGAGATTCCGAAAATGTTTACAGAACAAACTCTATCTATTGTGAAACCTGATGCAGTAGCTGGTAATCACATGGGAGAAATCCTAGCTCGTTTTGAAAACGCTGGCCTCAAAATTGTTGCAGCTAAAATGATGCACCTTTCTCCAGAGCAAGCGAAAGGATTTTATGCTGTGCACGCACACCGTCCGTTCTTTCAAGAACTGGTTTCCTTTATGATTTCAGGACCTGTACTCATCACAGTGCTTCAAGGAGAAGATGCAGTCATGAAAAATAGAAAGCTCATGGGGGCTACCAATCCAAAAGAAGCTGAGGCGGGTACTATTCGTGCGGATTTTGCAAAATCTATCGATAAAAATGCAGTCCATGGATCTGACAGCATCGAAAATGCTAAAACAGAAATTTCTTTCTTCTTCAAACCTCAAGAAATTTTCGTTCGATAATTGGTTTTTTAGAAGGCCTAAACAGCTTAAGTTTTAAGGCCTTCTTTACAAAAGACTAGACTAATAAATCCATTTCTCATAATTGCTATCTTTCTAATTCAAACTTAAGGAGAGGTTATGAGATACCCTGTATCAGCGCTAATTATGTGTATAGTCCCCTTTGCATGCTTTGGGGATACAAACTCCTTAAAGCCAAGTGGTTACAAAGAAGAAATCACTATTGATTTACCTAAAGAAGCGGATCTAAATAACTTCGCTAAATCTTTGGCTGCTGAGTATAATGAAAAATTCGAAATACATCGTTTAGTATCCATTTATGAAAAAATTAATAGTTTTCTAAATGCTCATTTCTCTTTATCTGCTTCTCAAAAGCAAGCCTTTTCGAACCGTATCCTTGATGCCTTTATTGATTATACCGATACTCCCTATCTACCAGATCTTTTTTTTGATCCCTTATTCAAAATGACTCTACCCTACATAACTAGCGTAGTGTTTATGGAGCCCCCTTGTGAAATAACCAGAGGATTATTTACAAGCAATACTCAAGAGAAACACATTTCAGAACTTGCAAATGATATTATCTCTCAAATTTCAGGAAAAATAAATCTGAAGGATTTACCCCACCTATTTAGTATGAGCATACAGCTTGCTTTTTCCTTTGAAGCTCTTAGTAAAGAAGAAAAAATAGATTGCGCTAAGCAGGTTTTGTGTCAGGTTCTTGATCAAACCGATACCCCCTTTCTTCCCGATTTTATATTCGATGAGGTCTTTAAACGATTAGGATGCGATCTCATAGATTATTTAGCTACTAGCGGATTCATTGCCTAATAAATTTTTTTAGTAACTAGAATGAGGCCATGTGAGATTTTTGAAAAAATTTACATAGCCTCATGAAAAACTTCTAGCGTCCTTATCCTAAAAAATGTTTTGTCGTAAATCACCAAAACCGCTTATAAAACCAAAGTCATAAAATAGATAAGGATCTGACTTTTTTCATGAACAAGAATTCCTTTATTCTCACAATAGAGCAGTTTCATGCTCTTTTACAATCTGTACAGGACAAAGGTTATGATCTATATGGACCTACCATAAAACAAGAGGTTATTGTTTTAGATAAAATCACCTCTGCTAACGAGCTCCCTATAGGTTGGATGGATATTCAATCCCCTGGAAAATATCGCTTAGAAAAAAGAAAGGACCAAGCTTACTTTGGCTATAATTTAGGTCCTCACAGCTGGAAAAAATATCTTTTCCCTCCAAAACAGCCCATTTACACAGCACACCGCCAGCCTAACGGCCTTGTTATGTTACAAGAAGCTCCTTTACCTGAAAAGAGGATGGCTTTTTTAGCGGTTAGAGCTTGTGAATTGAGGGCTATGCAGGTGCAAGATAAGGTCTTTATTCAGGGATCTGAAGAAGATCCATATTATAAAAAAAGAAGAGAAAACTTACTGATTATTGCGGTGAATTGTACCAGATCTGTCGGTACCTGTTTTTGTGTATCTATGGAATGTGGACCTAGGGTTTCTAAAGGATTTGATATTTCTCTCACAGAAGTCATTCAGCTAAATCAGCACTATTTTGTGGCTCAAGCAGGAAGTCAACAAGGCAATGCTTTTCTCGAGGGTTTATCTTTGGAAGTGGCTTCCGACAAAGATACAAAATTATCAGAAGAGCTGGTACAAAACAATGCAGATCATATGGAAAGATCTTTGAATACTGAAAATCTACACCAACTATTAGAAAACAGCTACCTCAGTAAAAGATGGAATGAGGTAGGCAGTCGGTGTGTACAGTGCGCTAACTGCACGATGGTATGCCCAACATGTTTTTGCTCTACTGAAAATGAAGTAATAAATATGCAAGGAGATCAAAGTGAAAAATGGCGCACCTGGGAATCTTGCTTTAACCTATCTCACTCCTACGTCCATGGAGGAAGTGTGCGATCTTCCTCCGCCTCTCGCTATAGGCAGTGGCTCACTCATAAATTTGGTACTTGGTGGGATCAATTCGGAACTTCTGGCTGCGTGGGTTGTGGTCGATGTATTACTTGGTGTCCTGTGGGAATCGATGTAACAGAAGAATTGAAAGCGCTAAGAGAGGAAAGTAATGAAAAGCATCTCTGATATTGTGAAGGAGCACCCGTTTTTTGGGGGACTAGATCCCAAAGATTTAGAATTTATATCCGGCTGCGGAAAAAATGTGGTATTTAAAGAAGGGCAGATCATAGCTCACCCTGGACAAGCAGCCGATATATTCTACCTTTTAAAAGAGGGAGACGTAGCCATATACTATGAAACACCCATAAGAAAACCTATCATATACCATACCTTACAAGCAGGTGAGCTCTTAGGTTTATCTTGGCTTATCCCACCCTATAGATGGACTGTTTCAGCTAAAGCAAGAAGTACCACTCGGGCTATTGCTATTGATGGGGCGTGTCTTAGAGAAAAATGTGAGAAAGATCCATATCTTGGCTATTTATTGATGAAAAGGCTGATCTCAGTGCTACTGAAAAGGGAAGAATCGCTAAGATTGCATCTTCTTGATGTCTTTTCGGTACCGGATTAAGGAGTAATATGCTACCCACCCCTCACCTAATTACTTCTATTAAGAAAGAATCTAAAGACACACTATCTTTTACTCTTAAGACTCAAAACACTCTACCTTTATTTAACCCAGGTCAATTTAATTTAATTTATATGATGGGATTTGGGGTTGCCGCTATCTCTCATAGTGGGGATCCAGATGCTTCTTCAGAAATTATGCATACCATACGTGCTGTAGGAGATGTCACTAGAGCGATCTATCGATTAGAAGAAGGGGAGTATATGTATCTCAAAGGACCTTACGGAAAAGGATGGCCTAGACCTAATGTAGGTGATGATATAATCCTTTTAGCAGGAGGAATAGGGTTAGCTCCCCTTCGTCCTCTTTTGATCTCACTAGAAAAAAACAGAGCAAATTACGGAAAAATTACTCTGCTGCACGGGGCTCGATCTCCAGAGCACCTTCTATATAAAGAAGATCTTAAACGATGGCAAACAAAGGGTATTGATATCGTATGTTCCGTAGATGTAGCTGATCTATCCTGGAAAGGAAATGTGGGTGTAATACCCTCTTTTATACAAAAAAGCATTATGAATCCTGATAAAACTCTTGTATTGGGCTGCGGACCAGAAATCATGATCCATTTTTGCGTCCAAGAACTTTTGCGAGCTAAGGTAAGTCATCAAAATATCTACTTCTCTTTGGAACGTAATATGCAGTGCGCAACGGGTATGTGCGGGCATTGCCAGCTAGGTCCATTTTTACTTTGTAGAGATGGTCCAGTTTTATCTTTTCAGCAGATTAAACCATGGATAGAAATTCCGGAGTTATAAATGAATGCCCTTACCCTTTTTCATAAGGATAAAGCAAGAATCGCTGTCTTTAAATTTGCATCCTGTGATGGATGTCAACTCTCTCTTTTAGATTGCGAGGAGGAGTTATTAACCCTGTCAACCATCGTAGATCTCGCTTATTTTCCTGAGATGTCAAAAAAAGTAGATACCGGTCCCTACGATATTGTTTTTATTGAGGGCTCGATCACTACAGAAAAAGATAGAATTCTCATTCACGAAGTTCGTCAAAAATCTAAGTATCTTATTACTCTTGGTGCATGCGCAACTGCTGGAGGGATTCAAGCTCTACGCAATTTTGCCGATATAGACACTTACAAAAATATTGTGTATGCCAAGCCCGAATACATCCAAACTCTTGCTACATCTACACCTATCTCTCATCATGTCAAAGTAGACTTTGAGCTGCAGGGATGCCCCATAAATAAACATCAGCTTGTTACGGTACTACAGAGCTTTCTTCTGGGTAAAAAGCCACCCATTGCCTCGAGTAGTGTCTGTGTCGAGTGTAAATTAAAAGGAAATATCTGTGTGACAGTAGCTCACGGCATCCCTTGTTTGGGACCTGTTACTCATGCAGGATGTGGAGCCCTGTGTCCTTCATACCAAAGGGGATGTTATGGTTGCTTTGGTCCCAAAGAAACCCCTCAGGTACTGGCTCTTACCCAATGGTGGGAAAAAGACCTTAAAGTCCCCATAGATACAATGCAAAAAGTGCTAAGTAATTTTCAATGCGCATCGAAAGCATTTCAAGAGGCAAAAGAACATTATGACACCTGAAGATACTCCTAAAGAAATTCCCATAAAAGTGGGCACAAAAACGCGCAGAATTCATGTCGATTATCTAGCCCGTATCGAAGGTGAGGGGTCCCTGCTCTTACAAATGAAAAATAATAAAGTGGAAAACGTTCAGCTTAAAATTTTTGAACCCCCTCGATTTTTTGAAGCTCTTCTTCAAGGAAGAGATTTTATGGAAGCACCCGATATTACTTCTAGAATTTGCGGAATATGTCCTGTCGCATATCAGCTTACTGCTGCCTGTGCCATGGAAGAAGGATTCAACGTGCAAATGCCTGAGTACCTCCAACAATTACGCAGGATTTTATATTGCGGTGAATGGATAGAGAGCCATAGCCTGCATGTATTCATGCTTCATATACCTGATTTTTTAGGCTACCCTGATGCAGTAGAAATGAGCAAAGGACATAAAGAGCTTGTTCTTAGAGGGCTTCGCATCAAAAAAGCGGGTAATCAAATAATCAAAATTTTGGGAGGCAGAGAAATTCATCCCATAAATGTAAAAGTCGGTGGTTTTTATAAATTACCAGAAAAAAACGAATTATTATCCCTGATCCCCACTTTGCAAGAAGCTATTGATGATACTAAAGAGAGTATCCTTTTTGCCAGTAAACTGTCTTATCCCATATTATCAAGGAATTATGAATGGGTATGTCTTTCTAGCTTACAAGAATATCCAATGGCCCGAGGACTTATTCATTCTAACCTAGGGCTTCATTTATCTGCAGATTCCTTTCTAGATCACTTTGAAGAGGAGCACCTACCCCACAGCACAGCACTTTACGCTAAAGTAAAATCAAGAGGATCCTATCTTGTGGGACCTTTAGCTCGGTACAATTTATGTGGTTCTCAACTAGGGTATTCTACTGCTGCTATGATTAAAGAGATCTCGTTTGAAACACAGTGTAATAACCCGTTTCGATCGGTTTTAATACGTCTTTTCGAGATACTATACTCATTAGAAGAGGCCCTACATATTTTAAAAGAATTTGATGCCTGGACACAGCCTGCATCGATTCCATTTATCAGAAAAGCATGCCAGGGATCTGCCGCCACGGAGGCCCCAAGAGGATTATTGTTTCATAGCTATGAAATCGATGAAAAAGGAATCATTAAAAAAGCTAAAATCATTCCGCCCACATCACAAAATCAAAAAAGTATTGAAGAGGATCTTTTTGATTTTGCCAAACAAAATTCTCATCTTTCTGATAAGGAGTTAACATGGCACTGTGAAATGTCTGTGAGAAATTACGATCCGTGCATTTCGTGCTCAGCTCATTTTTTACGTTTGGAGAAGATGTATGAATAATCTTATTATTTTAGGTATCGGAAATCCCTTTCGTTCTGATGATAGTGCCGGATGGGCTGTTATCGATGCCCTAGAGGTAAAAACTCATGGCAAAGTGACTCTACAGAAATCTAGGGGAGACATAGCAGATTTATTAGAGGCCTTTTCAGAATACCATCACGTTATTTTAATTGATGCCTCCCAAGGGACCTCCTCAAAGGATTTATTTCAAAAAATTGATGCTCTTCAAGAAGAATTACCTGAGGATAGAGCCAAAGTGTCTACTCATGGAATCACAATCACACAGGCCATAGATCTGGCAAAAGAGCTTAATAATCTACCGATATCTCTCACCATCTATTCGATCCCAGGAGAAAATTTTAATCTTAGTGCTAACTTATCCCCGTCTGTAAAAAAAGCAATAGATGCGGTAGCTCAATCGATTTTTTTAGAAGCTAGGGTGCAATCATGCATGAACAAGGGATAATTGATGCGCTAATAAAAAAAATTCTAGCTCTTGCTAGGATTGAAAATGCTAAGCAAATCACGAAGGTCACCGTGAGGCTAGGAGCACTCTCTCATATGGATACAGAACACTTCAAAGAGCACTTTGATATTTCTGCAAGAGGAACGATTGCCGAAAATGCAATCATTGAAGCAGAAGTTTCTTCTGATATACAGGATCCCCAAGCCCATTTTGTTACCTTGTTGAGTTTCGATGTTAGCGACGAATGATGAGTTGACACATCTGAAAATAAATGTACAAGGTTGTGTGCAAGGGGTTGGTTTCCGCCCTTTTATTTTTAAATTAGCTAGCTCTCTGTCTTTATACGGAACAGTTTATAATTCTTCGTATGGATGTACGATCCATGTTCAAGGAGATAAGAACCAGCTGAACCAATTTAAAAATTTAATATTTAAGGATGTTCCAATAGGAGCTAAAATCTCAGAATTTAGTATAGAAGAATTGCCTTGCTATCCTTATGATAAATTTTCCATTGAAGCTAGCCAACATCTAGGTGAAAAAGAACTATCCCTTCTTCCTGATACTGCAATATGTCCAATATGTTTAGCGGAATTTCAAGATCCAACAAATAGAAGGTATCAATATCCTTTTATACATTGTATGCAATGTGGACCCCGTTTTTCCTTATTCGAGGCTATGCCATTTGATAGACAGCACACCTCCATGAAAGATTTCCCCATGTGCTTAGCCTGTCAAAAGGAATATCAAGACCCTCAAAATCGTCGTTTTTTTTCTCAAACCCTATGCTGCAGTTGCTGTGGACCCAAACTGGAATTATTTGATTCTCAAAAATTAAAGATCTCTAGCGAAATCGACATCCTTTCTTATGCAAAAGAATCATTAAAAATGGGGAAAATTCTAGCTTTAAAAAATACTGGAGGATTTCTTTTACTAGCTGATGCAACCAATGAGGAATGTATACAGCGACTTCGCATCCGAAAACAAAGACCATCTAAACCGCTAGCTCTTTTACTTAAAGACTTAGAATCAGCTCATAAAATTGCTTTTATTTCTCCTGAAGAAGAAACTCTCTTGAGCTCTTCTGCCGCACCTATCGTACTATGTAAAAAGAAATTAAATCATACTATTGCACCAAATGTAGCCTCTGAGAGCGCTTATTTTGGGATTATGTTACCCTCTACGGCTCTTTTACACTCGCTTGCCCTCGTAGGATTTCCTCTTGTTGCAACAAGTGGAAATCTCTCAGGTGGAAGGTTATGCGCCTCCAACCAAGAAGCCTGCGAGCATCTTTCAAATGTATTTGATCTTCTGCTGTCACACAATAGGCGCATTACTGCAAGCCTTGATGACTCTGTAGCGATTGTAATGAATCATCAACCTGTTATCCTCCGCAGGGCCCGTGGATATGTTCCCTCAGTAAAAAAAACACCTCCTGGCATACACTTCCCCTATCCTGTAGTAGCATCAGGCAGTCACCTTAAAAACACCTTTGCTATCGCCCATAAACAAAATATCTATGTGAGTCAACATATTGGTGATTTAGAAAATTTCTCATCCTTTAACTTTTTAGAAAAAATGTCGCAATTTTGGTATTCTCTTCTTCAGTTATCTCCCAAAAGAGCGGTATGTGATAACCATCCCAATACTCAAGATATATTCTTTACAAAATCTTTTTCCCAACAGATTTCTACACCTCATCACAGAGCGCATGTCCTATCTGCCATGTTAGATAGTGGTCTTCAACCACCTTTTTTAGCCTTTACATGGGATGGAACAGGTATTGGGGATGATCACACTATATGGGGTGCGGAAACATTTCTTGTGAATCCTGACTCTTTACAGCGTATTGCAAGCATAATGCCTTTCCCCCTCGTTGGTGCCAGCCAGGCTGTAAAAGAGAGTAAAAGATCATGTCTTGGACTTTTATACTCTAAATATCATCAAGAGATGATTCATCATTTTTCTCAGTGGTGCAAAAATACATTTTCTTACGAGGAGCTTTTCAACCTACTTATTTGTTTAGAAAAGAATATAAATACCACCATGACCTCAAGTATGGGTAGGTTATTTGATGCCGTAAGCTCTCTTTTGGACCTATGCCATACCAATGATTTTGAAGGGCATGCTGCTATTAAGTTGGAGCAGTGCGCAATCGCCTCTAGCCCCTTTCCATACTCCTACCTACCAAAGATCCAATACACAAATCATCTTTGGCAATTAGATGCGGCTAAACTTTTAAGTGACCTATATCAAGATAAACTAAGGGGTAGATCAATATCATCACTGGCCCAAGCTTTTCATACCACTCTTGCCAATTTTATTACCTCAGTCACATTAAAAACATCCTGTAGAAACATTTTGCTCACTGGTGGCGTTATGCAAAATAAGTTCCTTGTAGAAAAAATTTTTCAATATGGCGCTCTGCATGGAATCAAAGTTCACTTGCATACCGACTATCCTCCAGGAGATGGTGGATTAAGCCTTGGTCAAATCGGTTTAGTCGCTTATCCTTCTTTCTTGAAGTAAATTTTTTTTTCATATATGAACCCATGTTTTTAACAATAAAAAGAAAGCAAATATGTGCCTAGCACTACCTGGAAAAATCATAGGTATCGATTCAATGCGGGAATTACCTATGGCAGACGTTGATTTTGGTGGAGTCATTCAAAGGGTTTGCTTGGCTTATACCCCAGATGCTGAAATAGGGGATTTTATTCTTGTTCATGTAGGTTTTTCTTTACGCATCTTGGATGCTCAGCAAGTCCAATCCACTCTTGATCTTATTGAGGAATTATAAGCTATGAAATACCTAGAAGAATTCCGCAAACCGCAGCTTGTAAAGGCTTTATCTGATAAGATTCACAAAGTGACTACCCAACCATGGACTATCATGGAAGTATGCGGTGGGCAAACACATTCTATCGTAAAATTTGGATTGCAACATCTTTTACCGGATTCTCATCGATTGATTCATGGACCAGGATGTCCCGTTTGCGTGACTTCTGAAGAAATTATCAACCATGCGATCTATATCGCTAAGCTACCGAATCTTATCATGTGTTCTTATGGTGATATGCTTCGAGTTCCCGGAGACTACGGAAGTCTCATGCAAGCTAGGGCAGAGGGTGCAGATATTCGAATCATTCATTCTCCTCTAGAAGTGATAGATATTGCAACCACACACCCTACTAAGCAAGTAGTTTTATTTGGCATAGGTTTTGAGACGACAGCTCCCGCTCACGCAATGACTGTATATCTTACGGAAAAATATAAAATCGCTAATCTGTCTCTTTTAAGCTCTCATGTACTGGTTCCACCAGCGCTCCAATATCTTCTAAGTGATCCTCAATCTGAAGTTAAGGGCTTCTTAGCTGCAGGCCATGTATGCACTGTAGCAGGTTATCGTAAATACCAAGAGATTGCTGCCAAATATCGTGTTCCTATAGTAATTACCGGATTTGAACCGATTGACATTCTACAAGGTATTCTTACCTGTACAGAAATGCTTGAAGCTAACGATTTCAGTGTGAAAAACCCGTATTATCGATGTGCTTCAGAGCAAGGCAATAAGCGCGCTATAGAGCTTATGGATGAAGTCTTTACTGTCGCAGATACTCTTTGGAGAGGAATAGGGAATATTCCTGCTAGTGGTCTTCGCTTAAAAGATAAATATAAAGCATTTGATGCCTCCTTGCGCTTTTTACTTCCTAACCCAAGCTTTTCTAAGCACAATCTTTGTCTTAGTGGGTCCATACTCCAAGGAAAACTCTCCCCTAAAGACTGTCCTTTTTTTAACAAAGAATGTACCCCAGCACATCCTCTGGGAGCTCCTATGGTATCCACAGAAGGGGCATGCTCAGCTTATTATCTTTATTCCCATCAAGGATCTCTATGAATCCCTTCACCTGTCCCACCTTTTCTCAAGACGAAGAATTAATTACTCTATCGCATGGAAGTGGTGGAAAGCTAACAAGTCAATTGATCGAGGAAATTTTTCTTCCGAGCTTTTATAACTCATCTCTTGCATCCCTCCATGATGGGGCTCAGGTTTCTTTGGAAGCCAAAGAGATTGTAGTAACTACTGACTCATTCGTTATCCAGCCTCTTTTTTTTCCAGGCGGTGATATAGGCTCTTTATCAATAACTGGCACCATTAATGACCTAGCAATGTGTGGTGCTAAACCGTGTTTTTTTACTGTAGCAATGATTATTGAAGAGGGATTTTTAAAATCGGATCTAAAAAAAATAGTATTGTCCATGCAAAATATTGCAAAAAAACACCAAATACAAATTATTGCTGGAGATACAAAAGTTATTGAGAGAAAATCAGGTAATAATCTGTTTATCAATACGACCGGCATCGGACAACTACACTCCCCACAGACAGTACATCCATCCAACATTGAGCCTGGAGACACTATTTTACTCAGCGGAGATATTGGCCGTCATGGTATGGCAGTGATGGCGGAACGAGAAGGATTTTCTTTCACAGAACCTCTTCTTAGCGATTGCGGTTCATTATACCCCCCTGTGAAAGCAATGCTTGATGCAGGAATTCATATCCACTGCATGAGAGACCTGACAAGGGGAGGACTTGCTACTGCGCTCGTAGAGCTATCAGAAAGCTGTCAAAAAGATTTTATTATTCAAATGGATACCATCAAAGTTCACCCTTCCGTACAAAGTGCCTGTGATCTTTTAGGGATCGATCCATTCTATGTAGCTAATGAAGGTCGCTTTATTATAATACTGCCTTGTTCAGAAGTAAAAAAGGCTTTGTCTATTTTACAAGCATTTGACATAGCTGAAGGATCTCATATTCTTGGTACTGTAAAAACACCAAGCTCTTTTCCTTGTGTCGTAGCAATCAACGCGTATGGTATACAAAGGCCTTTATTCAAATTATCCTTCGAGCAACTTCCAAGAATTTGTTAAAATAGGAGAAGCCTATGATTTCCCAAGAAACAATATCCTTAGGTTTAATGCTTCTTACCGCCTTTATACTAGGCATACAACACGGTTTTGATTTGGATCATCTTGCCACCATAGATGCAATTACAAGGTCTATCAAAAATAAACCCTTTTTCTCCCGCTGTGGGGGACTACTTTTTTCTCTCGGTCATGGTACAGTTGTTATTCTAGGGAGCCTTATTATGGGAGGAGGTCTGCTACAATCCCACATCCCTGATTGGTTAGAAGGAGTCGGAAAGTGGATATCAGTATTTTTTTTGCTTCTTTTTG
>JBEIFG010000013.1:0-16651 GCA_040382555.1 Chlamydiales bacterium
ACGCCTATGTTGTATTTTAAGTTGTGCTCGTTCTGCATCGTTTAAGAAAATCATAATTAACATGTTGCATGTCAACCTGAATTTTTATCAAATCGTTTCTTCAATCACTAGCGGTATAAGCTGTGAAGTGGTTTTTATATCTGATTTTATTTTTACAATCACACAATAGTTTTGTTAATAGCTCAACAAAAAATCTCACCCATTTTAATCCTAACTATAATTACCTAACTTACCACGGAGGCGGTCGTTTTGGTGATAGATTAATTGCATATATGCATGCTAAATGGCTCTCTTATAAATACAATATTCCTATGCTCTATATACCGTTTGCTTATTCTGATGATCTAATATTAGATGATATAGAATTACAATATAGGAATCATGGTTTTAACAAATTTTACCGTAGAACTTTTGAAAATGAATTTTTGATATTAGACTCCAATAATTCTTGTGGAATTCCAACTATTTACATACTTAATTATTTTCCTGAGTGTAAATGGGAACTAAATTTTAGAAAAAATACTATAGATTATAAAAATATATGTTTTGAGGTAGATTGGAAAGACCCATTATTTAAAAAACAATTACAAGCTCTTATTAAGCCAAAATCACCACTGCCTACAATACAGCCTACCAAGGATAAGATTACGATAGCACTCCACTTAAGAGAAGGAAGAGGGTTTGACTCAGAGGAAACAAAAAAGAAATGGCTTTATAAAATACCACCTATAGAATTTTATATTTCAAGCCTTTACTGGGCACTAGAGACATTTCAAGATAAGCCTTTATATTGCTATGTATTTACAGATGCCACGGACCCAGCTTAATATGTAAATCTTTTGCTAAATGCTTTACCCCAAAATAGCAATATTGAATTTGATTTTAGAAGAGAGAACAACTCTCACAACAAAAATGTTTTAACAGACTTTTTTTCATTATTTAACTTTGATGTATTAATACATTCTCATTCCAATTTCAGCATATCTGCAGCTTGTATAAATGATTATATGGCAACTTGCACTCTAAAATCTAAAGAAAGCTTTTTCCCCATTGAATTGGAAGTTTCCTTGGATGAAAAGCTCTATAAAGCTCACATTGTAAATCAACCAAAATATTAAATTTTCACAAGCTTTTGTATTTCTTTAACTGTTTGTAAGAGAGAAGAGCAAATCGAAACCTGTTCAATATAAATAGAGGAAGGGTCTTTTTGCAGGATAAAAGCTTTTTTAAACTCTAAAGTTTCTAATAAAGACCTGTGTTTTTTCAAAAGGACTAATTTGTATATGACCTCATCCTCTAGATCCATTTGACATACGATTTGTTTCGCTGAAGGAATATTATCAACACTATCTTGAATCGTTTTGTTAAGCTCTTTGATGATTTCAAGTATTAAATTTTCACATCTTAATGCACTACTACTAAGCGATGTTTTGTATTGATTAGATAAAGAGTTCCCGGGAGTTCTATGCAATAGCATTAATGAATGTAGCTTTCCTCGAATATCAAATTCTGAATTGCAAAATTTTTTAATAAAATCAGAGGAGGATAGGTAATCAATACCCATTATAGGCAGACCCTCTAAGCTAGCATTAAATATAGGAATAGATGCATATTTTTTAACAAGCGCTCCTATGCCTTTAGCTTCCATAACCCAACTTGAGTTAGTATAAACCCTTTTCCCTATTCTATTTTTTCTTTGGACTAATTTGGTTGCAAAAGTAAATTCTTCTTTCAATCGTTTAATTTCAATGTGGTTATAAGAAGTTACTCCATCTGAATATCTTTTTTGATTTTGATAAGATAGATCTACACCGCATAGCAAGATAGGAAAGCATCCCATTCTAATTGCTAGTGAAATTGCTAATGAAGTGACAGTATTACATTCATAAGAAAGATCATTACCTATAGTTGCAAGATGAAATCCTCCCTCTTGATGAAGATAATTTTCTAAGGGATTTCCTGAATCTATTACCATATACCCTTTAGGAGGATTGGTAATATCAAGTACACCAGGATGAATTCTAGAAGAGAAAAAAAGTGGAACATCAAACCCTTGGCTTGCTTTAAACCGCATATATTCATCCTCATTAGGATCCATGGCTATAGCACAATGCGGTCTTATACCTTTTTTTGATAGGGCTGTAAATGCAGAGCCTCCAGCAAATATTAATGCTTTAGAGGCAATTTCTTTTAAACAAGATAAATCATTAGACAGCGAGGGTCCAGCACCACAAATGATAGCTGGAACGCCAGAAAATGAACCATCGAGGGCATTTATATATGTTGAAGATTCTGCATGCTGAATATTAGTAAGATGATTTTTTGCAATTAGTTCTACAAAAAAATTTTCTAAAAGACAAGCTTGTCCATGACAAATGGCATTCCAAAATTTCTTACGCAATGTCATGAATCTTTTAACATTCTTTTTCTGCCAGATAGGACTAGCTAATAGTTCTATCTTTCCTGCAAAGGGGGCGTAGGCTACTTCAAATAATAGCTCTTCCCAGGGCTTTGCAACCCATGCGTATCTTAAAGAAACTTGCGCGCTTTGTAAAAAACGTTCAAAGCAGTCCGATCTTAAAAAAAGCAATATCTCACGAATATCATCTTCTAAAAAGATAATCTTTCGCTGAAGATCCTCTTTTAACCATTCTTCTAATGCTTCAAAATATACACCTTTTTCTAGACCACATATAATTAAGTTCTGAACATGAGCTATATCTTGAGGGATATTGACAGAAGAAATTTCATAATCTTGTACTTCCTCTTCTAACCCTAAAAGATGCAAAGCTACTTCCGGGAATCTCTCTTGCAATAAAGAAAAAGCGTATTCCAAAAGATCAGTATCTATAGATGAGCCATTCACTCTTTTCTTTCCTCTATTAAAGAACCATCCTCTTTCCATCTAGTATATATACCATTTTTTGATGAGGTATATTCTATCTGTTCTTTTATCGCTCCGCTAACATATCTTCTTAGGTGTATACCGCAAGGTGATCCTTTATCATAATAGCCTTCATCAAGAACAAGTCCACGGTCGCTAAAAATTCTATCCAACCCATGTTTTTGTCCATATTCATAGCTAACTTGGCGCTTGATGAATCCATTTTCATGATATAATAAAACTTCACCATGCAAAGATCCCATTTGATAAGGAATAAGGCTCTTAATAGACCCATTTTCATAAAAATATTCTTGTATTTGATGAGGATTGCCATCCTTATACCTTAAACGACCGGTTAGATCTCCTTTAAGAGAGTATTGTAAAGAAAGACCTTGCTCTTTGCCTTCGAAAAACCAAGTAATAGAAAGTAGTTGCCCGCTGGGAGAAAAAAAACGAGAAGGCCCATGCAATAGATTTTTTTTATAGCCCCCTTCCCACTTTATTTTTCCATCCAAATAAAATTCTTGAGATAGACCATGTTTCTTACCTTCATACATCGTTGCAATCTTTATCCATCTTTCTAGATCATCGATTTGCAGATCAAAATGAGCTGAATCAAACATATCGCCTTGCTTGGGTAATTTTGGAAAAAAAATAGTATCAGATAAGTCAAGACCTAGCTCTATATCTTGCACCCGGTAGCCACTATCATCCCATCGATATATATTATTCATCATTCCAAATTCCTTGCTCCTGATAAGCTCTCATAATTTCTTTTAAAAACATCCATCGATGAAGGTTGATATTTTTTTTGTGCCCAGTATTCATTCGATCCCATACTTTACTCCATACAAACCAAACTGGCTCAAGGATTTTTTGAAACCATATCTCTTCAATAAGTTCAATTTCCCAAAGCGCGAACTCAGCCAGAGAAGAAGGGTCTTGAGGAAAATGAGCTTCATAGGAAGATATTATATTATCCAGAAGAGAGCATGTTTTAAAAAAACTCTGTTCTAAAATGGACACATCTTCGGATACCATTTCACGTTGATCTTTGTTGCTCTCTTTCGCTAAAGCACTATGAACTATATTTCTAATATCTCTTTGAGGTAATGAGTGAATCATCTCTAAGAAAGGCGCGCATTCTATGGATATATTCGGTTGCCAGTAGCTTGTATTTACCCATTTTATTTCTTGATTCTTAGCTACCAGCTCTTCCATCCAAAGCGCTGCCATCATCCAATCCGCTTTTGTTTTTTTATCTCCCAAGGAGATACTTTCGCGATTTTCTTCTAAAGGCGGCAAAATTTCTGTGTAGACAGCGTGATCAAAAGAAAAATCTGTTCCAACAAGAATTATCGGGCAGCACTCCATGTATGTTGCAAGTGAAGCCATGAAATTCGTAACAGTCCATCCCCCATCAAAGTCCTGATCTGTTTTATTTCTTTGTAACCACTCTTCTAAAACATAACCTCGATTTGCTGGGACTCTTATTTTGCTACCATGAATCTTGGATAAGA
Organism: Chlamydiales bacterium; assembly: GCA_040382555.1. Classification (GTDB taxonomy): domain Bacteria; phylum Chlamydiota; class Chlamydiia; order Chlamydiales; family Rhabdochlamydiaceae; genus VGMB01. The sequence goes on from JBEIFG010000013.1 coordinate 4,405, forward strand.
AACTGGATGAAAATCGATCCTGATAAAAAAATGGCTTTTCAAATAAAATCCCGTCTTTGAAGCGAATATAGTCTGGATCAGGATCCGTTCCTGCTGCTACGTGAAAGGGTACCTCTGAGCGACTTAAAGCTGCAAGAGCTGATCCCCCTGCGAATATAATTGCGCGTTGGGAAGCCTCTTTGAGGGCCGGAATCTGATCCGTTAGGCTTGGACCTGCTCCACAAATTATCGCTGGAATCCCTTTAAAACAACCCTTTAGTTTCTCAAAATCCAGACTACAAGGATCGGATTTAAGATTTTGGATTAAATTTTTTACTGAGGCAATACGAAAGTCTTTCATTTCTGAGGCAACTAGATGGACTCCAAGCAATATCCTATCTAAAGAGTTTTTATACTTCCAAGTAATGGTTTCAGGTAGATATAGGTTTGCAGATAAAAATACAAATTCCCAGGCAAGTTGAGTGAACACCTCATCTGGACTATTACCCATATATACTATACGAATTTTAAGATTATCTTGCGCTGGAGTCCAGTTTATACCTTCACATAAGATAATTAAATGGGATGAGGAAGGTCGATGGGCCCATTCTTCCAATCTTTGACGAAATAGATGCCATACTTCTTCTGGGACAAATATTACCTGAACATCTGAAAGGTCTAAATCAATGGCAGCAGAAGATATAAGATTAGGTAGCATCTGCACGACTTACCGCTTGAAATAACTTAAGATAAGAAGGCAGCCCCTCTCGAAACTGATAAGATTGTGATTTTGTATCAAAATATCCCCATTCTACACCTTCAGGATAAGCGATTGCTACAAAACAAGCTTTAATAAAATGATTGTATCCTATCACTTGTTGCTTTGCTTCATTTTTCATTTCTATACTTTCTTTACACTCGATGATTAAAAGAGGATACAAGAGAAAATTTGGATGAATTCCCCTTGCAAAGCAGACTACATCTACTCTTCTATCTGGGGGGAGCAGTCCAGAAGACTTTACACTGGGTATTTCACGAATAGCTTTTTCCACAGAAAGGAGCTCTTTGGGAAAAAAGAGCTCCTTTATCATAAGATGAAGTAGAGACTGACGTACTTTTTCTTCAGGTGAGGCGACGACCCACTTTTTTCGAATGAGATCAAATATTTCTTCTTTATTCGGCTCGGATGACACCATAATTGCCGTCTTTAGTGCGATAAATTACTTTGATTTTTAGATCTTCTTCGCCACGATAAATCAAGAAAGGATCTCCAGATAGCTCCATTTTCATAATAGCTTCTTGTGTCGTAAGATTTTTTATGGTCATCGTTTTTTTGCGAATAATTTTGCCGGGCTGTATCTCTTTGGAGCGTTCTTCAGCCAGTTCAATTTCCATTTCACGATTGTACTCTTCTATTTCATTAGGACGCTCTAAGATACTCACTTGTAGCTCTCCGAAAGAAATCGCTTTTTTAGCATGATCTAATATTTTGCCTTTCCATCGGCAAAGTTGTTTTTGAATTCTTTCTACTGCTTGATCTATTGCTACATACATATCTGAGGCTACTGCGTGAGCGGTCACTTTAAGGTGATTAAATTTCATAACAATCAAAGCAGAATGCTCTATTTTATGAATATCGAGAGTTACATGAACGTCTATGATGTGATTATGAAAACGTTCTATCTTGGCAATCTTTTCAAATGCATGATTTTTCATAGCATCTGTTACAAGAACATTGCGGCCTACAATCTGAATATTGTAGCCAGAAGAATCTTCTTCGAATTTTTTTTTATCGACCATTTCTCTCTCCCATCAGGTATGCATGTCAAAAGCGCAGTATAGGCATATTTTAAGATTTATGGGAACTATCTACGTCAAATAAAATTTTTACACAACATGTAATCTGGTTCTTTGCTCTTTATTGCCAAGCTGACCACATGCAGCCATGATATTGCTACCCTTAGTGGTTCTTACAAGGGTTTTATAACCAAGCGATCTCAACCGAGAGGCAAATTCATCTACCACCTGCGAATGAGGAGGTTTAAATCGGTCTCTTTCCTGCGAATTGTAAGGGATAAGATTAATCTTTATAGACAGCCCATCTAGATAGGTGGCTAGCTGATTTGCATCTGCTAAAGAATCATTGATCCCTTCGAGTAGGACATACTCTGCTAAGATGGCTCTTCTTGGATTTGCGCAATAATCGGCCATCGCTATTTTAAGTTGATCCATATTCCATTTTTGATTCACGGGCATAATTTTTCTTCGAATGTCATTATTTGGAGCATTTACCGATACAGCTAAATTAATGGCAGGGTCGATCTCATCGATCATACGGTAAATACCGCTAATCACTCCGCTTGTAGATATCGTAATACGGCTTGGAGCAATTTGCAGTCCTGAAGAACAAGACAAAACTGCAATAGCAGATTTGACTTCATCAAAATTATCCATAGGCTCACCCATGCCCATAAACACAATATTTCTAATGAACTTACCATAGGTATGCCGGGCAAAAAAAACTTGAGAAACAATTTCTTGCGCACTCAAATTGCGCAGTAAGCCCATTTTTCCCGTTTGACAAAAAGTACATCCCATCCGGCATCCCACCTGTGAAGAGATGCACAAAGTGACGCCAAATTTCATGGGTATGATTACAGACTCTGACTCGAGGCCATCGGAAAACTTAAGAAGAAATTTAACAAGCTCTCCTTCTTGTTTTTCTTGAGATATCTCAGGCAATCTAAAATCGGTGATCTCAATGATTTTTTTAACTAACTCTTGGGCCTGTGGCTGGATCCAATCCGCTGAGGATTCTACTCTCCCCTTTTGGAACCAATCCTTATAAATACCTTGGGCATGCAAATAGCCTTTACCTAGGCGAGATAAGATTAAGTCAGCATATTGAGTTTGAGTACAAGAAAAAATACAAATAGACATAATTTTTTATATTGCACCGAACAGGACTCGAACCTGTAACCACCCGGTTCGAAGCCGGGTACTCTATCCATTGAGCTATCGGTGCATAAGAATATTTTAAAGTGATAGATACCCAGAGAGGATATATCTCTATCCAGAAAAAAACAACCTTTTTTTAAGCAAATATCTGTATTTGAAAATCTATTATCTGAAAAGAAGACCCATTTCGAAAAAAATAATCCTAAGGTGAAGTCTAGACTACCTATGCATGGCTTTTCTTAAGTTTGGGCAGAAGATTTGTAAGTAAAATTCCAACCATGCAGCTACCTAAAAGGAATTTGAAAGTAGCTTCGTAACCTGACATGAAGGCATGATTAATTACCGGAAGAATGGGTGTATCTGGCCCCAGCAATAGCTCAACAGCAGCAGGATTAGTTAGAACTGCATCTAGTTGGATTTCTGGATTCAAGGTGTTAAAGTTAAAAAGTATGAAATCCATGTGGGATTGAAGAAAGGCTTGCTGGGCAGTCCCAAAAAACACACTTGCTATGGCAAGGGATAAGATAGCTCCAAGCTCTTGTATGGTAGTAAACATACCAGAGGCAATCCCAGCAATGTGGTGAGGAATGGAAGACAAAGAATTTGAAATAGAAGGACCCCATGTCAATACCCAACCGAGGCCAATAGCTAAAAATCCAACTCCAAGAGACCAAAAGTTGGGAGTCATAAATGCTTGCAGAAAAAAACCAATGAGGAACAGAGCATAACCTAAAAGCATAAGAGGTTTTGCTCCCCACTTTTCATACCATCTGCTTACAGTTACAGAGAAAAAAAAGACTGGTAGAGTAATAAGAAGAAGGCAAAATCCTGTTTTTAGAGGTGAAAATTGGAGCATATTTTGTAGGTAAAGAGGAATAATAAAGACTGAAACCCATAAAAAACCGATAGTACACCCGTTAGGGATCGCGCTAAAAAGAAAAGAGCGATTAGAAAAAAGATCGGGACGGAAGAGCGGCTGCTTGGTTTTCTTTTCCAATACCACAAAAAGGATAAGGCTTATGAGTGTACTAGTAAAAAGAGCTAATATCGCAGGTGAGGTCCAACCCCAGCTTGGCCCTTGCATGATAGCAATCACCAAAGCACCAACGATGATAGCAAGAAAGCCCACACCGATCCAATCACAATGAGGTTTATGAAATTTGGTCTCTTTATCCACAAAAAAATATACGGTGATCATAGCCATAGCAATCAGTGGAACTTCAATCCAGTAAATCCAGTGCCAATCCATCCAATGAAGAATCAATCCACTGACTATTGGACCGCAAGCTAAAGATAAGGATGCAAAAATAGACCAAAGGGCAACTGCTTTGCCTTTTTGATGTTCAGGGTATTGATGGACGAGTAAAGCCTGAGAGAGTGGTAGGATCATAGATCCTGCCACTCCAAATAGACCCATGCAACTAATAAGAAACTCTATTTTAGATGCGAGACCACCCATCACAGATGCTATAAACGCTACGGCAAGACCACAAAGAAAAAGTTTTTTCCTTCCATAAGCATCCCCCAATTTTCCCATAATTAAAAGAGGAACACATTGGAATATACCAAAACAATTCATCATCCACTGAAGTTGAAGAACAGACGCAAACAGATCTTTTTGGATGGAGGCAAGAGAAGTATTTACAAGGGACCAAATCATACCCATTACAATCATACCTAATGCAATCCCGAGAATGGCCAATTGTTTTTTGGGTTGAAATGGCATATTAACTCCAGTTTTAATCTTATGTAAGGCGGTGTACTTTAGGATTGTGAATCTGTCAATCTAAATTTGTTAGTAAGCCATAAGCTGTTATTTACTGCGAGCTTTGAAATAGCATAAAAGCTTCAAGCAAAGCCCATTTTATCTCTGCTACTACCTCACTCCAATCATCGAGTCCCTTTTGCCGGAATAATCTAGCCGATGCGTACCAAGGGGAATCCTTGCGGTGATGAAACCAGCGAAAATCTGGATGCAGAGGTAATAAAATCCAAACAGGTTGCCCTAAAGCACCTGACAAGTGGGCTACAGCAGTGTCTACTGAAATAACTAGATCCATATTCATTATGGCAGCTGCCGTATCGGAAAAGCAATGTAGGTTTTCTTCCATCAAAAAAAGATTTTCCCATTTTTTTGCATGGGCTTTATCTTCCGCTTTTACCTCAGTTTGTAACAAAAAGAAATCTATAGGCAGAGACAGTAAAGAAGATATCGTTGACAAAGGTATACTTCTGTGAGCATCTTTGGAGAAAATCGAAGAGCCAGAAACTACAAGACCTACGCGAAACCGTTTTTTTTTACCCAATAAATACCCAAAAAATTGAATCCTATCTGTACCTACGTGAAGATACTGAGTACTACACGGTATTTTATCCTCTTTGGCCTCAAGAATAAAAGGTAAACTGAGTAAGGAGCAGTGATATGCAAAATCTGGTATGGGGTCCTGAAGACATACTACCCTTATATTTGTATCTAAAGAATGCATGATCGATACAAGCACTGAAGGCACGAGAAGAATCACATCAAATCCTTGCTCTAAAAGAACTTTAGCGTATCTTGAAAAATGGATAACATCTCCAAAGCCTTGCTCTGCATACACTAAAATCCTAGCACCTTTTTGGGCTTGTATATCAAAAGGTGGCTGAGTGAAATGTTTATTTGTGTTTAGCGACAAAGAAAGACGGGATTCGTATAAAGGCCACCCTTCAGAAAAATTTTCTAGGTATAAAAAAATCCAGCCTAAATTAAAGCGGGCTTTATTATGAAAGGGATCGATTTGTAAAACTTTTTTATACTCAGCGATAGCTTCATTAAATCGAAACAGTGCTTGCAAGCTATGCGCTTTATTAAAATAAGCATCTATATAATTCTCTTGGATAGAGATAGCCTTTGAGCACGAATTGATAGCATTTTCATACTCTGCTAACGCATGATAAGACACAGCTTGGCTACAGAGGCAATCCACCATAGTATCATCTAAAAGCAATGCTTGATCATACGTACTCACCGCTTTGGCATATTGACCTAAGCTGTGATAGGCTCCAGCTAGGTTACACCAAGCATCTTTATGGACTGGGTTGATACGTATTAATTTTTGATAGCTCTCAACCGCCTTGAGGAAGTTATTCTGAAAAAAGAAAATATTGCCTAATCCAAAAAGTAATTGTTCATTGAAAGGGTCTATCTTTAAACCCATTTTTACCTCTTTATAGGCAGAGGATGCATCCTTAATGGCAAGGAATACTTTATATCTTTCTATATATATATCTTTAGGATTGTATCCCAAAGAAAGAGCCTTTTCTAAGGAAGCAAGCGCTAAATGATTTTCTTCGATTTTATGTAAAACTAAGCCCAAGTTAAAATGAGCAGATCGGCAATCATTGTTTCTCTGAATCACTTCTTCCAAACATTCCCGAGCCTCTAAATAAAAGCCCATTTGGTATAAACAAACCCCTTTATTTATGAGGGTATCAAAGATATTGGGTGCAAGCTCAATAGATCTATTGTAACATAACAAAGCCTGGCTATATTCATGGCAGCTTTGGTAAGCTACTGCCATATTACACCATGCATCATATTGATTTGAATTCACAGCTACAGATTTATGAAAAAATATCAAGCTTTCCTTAAAAAGTCCCCCTCTTAGTAAACAGGTAGCATACGATTTTAAAAAAAAGGGATCTTCCCTGTGAAATACCAGATGCTCTTTATAGTAGACCAGTTGCCCATCCTCTACCTTTTTTTCTTTAGGATTAAGATAGTAAGGGGTGCTTTTGTTAATTTGATCTGGCAAGCTCATGGATTAACTCTTGGTGAACTATTTGTAATACTTCATCCCAATTTGCAAAAGTCGTTTGCCTAAAAAGGCGAGCAGTAGGATACCAGGGAGTATCCTCTCTATCAAGCAACCATCTAAAATCCGGGACATAAGAGATTAAAATCCATGTGGGCATCCCCATAGCAGCAGATAGATGGGCTACGGAAGTATCTACAGAGAGTACTAAATCCATTTGTTCTATACATCCAGCCGTATCAGAAAAATCGATAAGCTCCTCTGTATGTAGGAATGCCCCCTCCCAGCTTTTGATGAAATCTTTTTGCTCTGAACTGCACTCTTTTTGGATGAAATGCACTTCTACATCTAACTCTTTAAGAAAGGAAAATGCGCTAGGAGCAATACTTCTTTGCCGGTCTTTGCCATACGCACTACCTCCTTGCGAAACTACACCTATTCTAAATCTTTTTTTTTCTCCCATGGATTCAAGCCATTGCTTTTGCTTGTCTTTAGGGACAAATAGATATTTTCTTTCGGAAGGAATATTCTCTAAATCTATCGAAAATATCCCGGGTAAACTCATCAAAGGAATATAGGTATCTATAAAGGCTGGAAAGTTCTTTTCATCTATAAATTGTATGTTGGAAGAGAGACTTTTAAGAATAGAAATAAGATTTTTTGTAACTAAAAAATAAACTACAGCCCCTTTAGTCTCTAATAATTTAGCAAATCGACTAAACTGAATCATATCACCTAAGCCCTGCTCACCAAAAACTAAAACTTGTTTACCCTTCACATTGAGGTCTGTTAAAAGAGGGACTGAAAAAGTCTTTTTAAATAGCTCATCTGCCAACACATTTTTTCTTGCTTCATATAAATACCACCCTTCCTTAAATCTACCTAGTAACAAACATAAATAGGCCTTATTTAATTTAGCCAAATCAGATTGTTCATGCTGGATAGATTCATTGAAATCCTTTTCTGCTTTATCCCATTCTTTTAAAGCAAACCACGTGGCTCCCCGGCTTATTCTTGCTTGATACGCATGGGGATAAAGCTGTATACATTTAGAAAAGGTAATGATTGCATCCTGAAATCTATCTATTTCGTACATGCAGTTGCCGATTAATATATATACATCTTGATGCTGTGAGTGATGGGAAAGACAAATTTCTAACCAAAAAATTGCTTTAGAAAATTGTTTCATATCAAAATACAATCTACCCAAATCAAAAGTTAAAAAGGGTAAATTAGCATTTAAACTATACGCTTTTAATAAGAACTGCTCTGCTTCCAACCAAAGCTTTTTCTTTATACATAAGCTGCCCAATAAGTGAGGTATAGGAGCAAAATCTGGTAATAGCTCCAATGCTTTTTGTAAAGATATCCATGTCTTTTCATATTGCTCAAGGTGAAATTGTAATCCTGCTAAATGAAAAAAACTCATTCCCTGATCAGGGAAATTTTGCGAAAGATACTCAAAAACGGATAACGCTTCATCAAAGCGCTGCCATTCTGATAAAAGAAGGCCTTTATGGATTAGAATAGAAACTACATTTTCTCCTTCACATCTTAGCGCTTGATGGAAGCATTGTAGCGCCTGTTCTCTTTCTTGGATCGAGGCATGAGCTATCCCTTGGTAGAGCCAGATATCTTGCTGATACTCTTTCTTGATTAAAGACTGTTTCCAGATTTCTATTGCTTTAGGAAATAGGCCCTGTTGGAAATAGGATTGCGCTTTTTGATTCCAATAAATTATATCTTTATCGTTGGGATTTTCCTTTAGCTTTTGTGCGTCTTTTGAATAAGAAACCTCCCTCATCCAATGTGTAAATGCCTCATATACATTATGAATGACATCATCCCACTCATGATAGAGCTTCGACCTAAAGAGCCTTACTGAGGGATACCAAGGGGAATCTTCTCTGTCTATCAACCAACGAAAATCAGAAGCAAAGGGCAGCATTATCCATGTGGGTTTATTAAGCGCTCCAGCCAGGTGAGCCACTGCAGTATCCACTGTTAAAATAAGATCCATCTCGACAAGTAATGAGGCTGTATCGAGCATATCGGTAAAACTTTCTTCGTAGCATTTGACGTTTGGATATGCTTTGGCAATTTCTTTATCTTCAGGTCGAATTTCCATTTGCAGGCAATGAAATTCTATATTCAACGCTAAAATTGGCTGAAGTTTTGCAAGAGGGATACTTCGAATTACATCATTTGGGTTATCAGAATTGCCAGAAACTACAAGCCCAACGCGATAAGTAGTTATATTTTCATGATGCTTTTTCCAAACTAGATTTTTTTCCTTAGAAAAAGACAAATAAGGAAAAGGAGCCCTTAAATCTTTTTCTTGAGCATTTAAATAAAAGGGTAAGCTTAACAGAGGGATTTGCGCATCGAATATTTCATTTCCCTTTAATTTTTCAATAACCTGGATACCTGGATGCAGCGTTTGAAGCAATCCTTTCATACTTAAAGGAGCCTCAAGCGTGATAATGGCTCCTTGTTTTAAGAGTTGAAGGATAAAGCGGCAAAACTGAATTATATCCCCTAGCCCCTGTTCAGCATATATATAAATCTTAAGACCATAAATATTTCTTTGAATAAGTCTTGGTGCCACTTGTAATCTTTCAGCTAAACAAAGATGTTTAAGATGTAAACGCGATTCATACAGCCGCCACCCTTCCTCATATTGTCCCACTTTCAAAAGAAGCAAAGCGAAATTCCACTGAATATCGAAATCCCCTGGGGCATATGCAAGTGCCTGATAAAAATCAGAAAAGGCCTTATCAAAGAAATGTATAGCAGCATAAGCCACTGCTCTATTTAACAGGGCCCTTGCATCCTTAGATTTTTTTTGAAGAAAATAAGAAAACTCATCGATAGCTTCCTTGAATTTTTTGGTAAAATAGTAGTAACATCCCAAATAAAAGTGAAACTCATCCTCTCTAGCTGGATGCAAAGAAATATGGTCTAAATAAGTTTTAGCAAGCTCGTATTTTTTCAGCATTAAAGAGGCTTTAGCCGCTTGCAAGTACACAGGCAGATATTGATCATCTAATGACAATAAATATAAGCACTTATCAAAACATTCCTGGTATAATTCAAGCTCAAATAAAGAACAGGCCCATGTATAATAAAGTGTAGGGTCGATTGGGTTTAATGCTATTGCTTCTTGTATACAATCTACTGCATCTTGATACCTTAAGAGTTTATTTAAAACGATGGCTTTATTGGCAAAAGCAGCCACAAATGTTTTATCGATAGAGATAGCCTTATCTAAGTAGGTTAAAGATAAATCTATGCTATCTGGCATGACTGCATACGCCATATTTGCATAAACATCTGGCTGCATGGCTTCCTGCTCAAGAGATTTTTCAAAAAAAGGCAAGGCTTTTTGATGAGAGTCTAAACACAAAAAACAGATACCCACTAGCTTTAGAAAAAAATAATGGGTAGGTTTTATTTCTACTAGCTGTAAATACAGGTCTAAAGCGCAGACATATTCTTGCATTTCGTAGTAGCAGCTCGCTTTTTCTGCGACTGCATCCCATAAATCAGAACTTTGTGTTAACGCTTTATTCAGCCAATCCATAGCTTTCGGGTATTGCTTTAGCTGCCTAAACCAGCACCCTAAATGAAGGCAGTCTATGTCTTTAAAAAAATCATAAGTGAAATTACCTAGATAAGTATCTATGGCTTTAGATAAATCTCCTTGTCTTGCAAAAAATTCTGCTTTAGCTCGGAGGGCAGGCAAGTCATGTACTTCCGCCTGCCACCGAATATATTTCATCAGTTTTTCCTTAACCGATTCTACAACCCCTGACCAATCTCCTCTATGCCTTTGCCGAATTAAAGTCATAGATGGATACCAGGGGCTATCCTCTCTATCTAATAACCATCTGAATTCGGGAATATAGGCAAGGCAAAGCCAAACGGGCTTACCCATGGCACCTGCCAAATGGGCTACAGAAGTATCCACAGAAACGATAAGATCCATGGCTGCCACAAGATAAGCGCTATCGTTAAAATCATGAATATGATCTACATGGACATATACGTTGGGATAATAGCTAGCGGTGGCAAGATCATCGGAAGAAATTTCCTTTTGAAGAAGATGAAACTGAATCGGTAGTTCAAATATTGGAGCAAGATGATCTAAAGAGAAGCTTCTTTTTTTATCTTCAGGATGTTTGGCGCTACCTGCTACAACGACACCCACTTTAAGACCTTCAAAAGGGGGAAGTCTTTCTTTAAGATTGAAGTTGTTTGGCTGGGATGGGCTTAAGTAGGGTTGAGTATAAAGGGTATCCGCAGAGCATATGGACAAATAATTAGGTAGACTAAGTAAAGGTATTTGAAAATCAAAATGCCAGGGTGGGGTAATTTCTGACACTACAATAACACTAGAATGTAGGGTAGATAGCAATTGAACCATATCTGGAGGTACTAGAAGAGTGACTTGGGCTCCTCTTTCAATAAGGTTCAATACAAACCGGCAGAATTGAATGGTATCACCCAATCCTTGCTCTGAGCTAACTAAAATGTGCTTTCCCCCGATCAAGAGGTCTTGAAGTCTTGGTGCAATTTGCTTTCTATCAAAGTGGGCAAGTTCTTGCTTTTGTAAACGAGATTCATACCAATACCAGCCTTTTGCATAATCTCCCTTAAGAAGAAGCAGAGAGGCTAAGTGAAGCTGCGCTGGGAGATTGTCAGGTTCTAGCTGCAAAGCGGTATGAATGTCTTCAATAGCGCTAGGTATTTGTAAAAGATTGAAATAAGAATAACATCTATTGATATAGGCTTCTGTAAAATGGGGCTGTAGTTCAATAGCACGAGAAAATAGTTGAATCGATTCCTCAAATCTTTCTTGGAATACCAAACAAGTGCCCACTTGAAAATGTCCAAGTGGATGATTTTCATGCATTTCTAAAGCTATCTGAGCATGTTCTAGTGCTTTATCATATTTATGTTGAGAAATATAAATTTGAGATGCTAGTAGTTGAGATTCAATTACTCTAGAACTAATTACTAGTGATTGCAACATCCATTTTTCTGCTTGCTCGTACTGTTTTAATGAAAAATAGGCTAGAGCAAAATGATGATAAAGTGTCCCGGAAGAGGAAATATGGATTAAAGCTTTTTCCCCATACTCAATAGCCTCGTGATACTTGCGCATCTCCAGCAGTAAGGCCATCCTATTCAAAATCCCGTCTTTATTGAAAGGCTCAATCTCCAGACATTGATTCAAGTAAAAAAGAGATTGAGCCGCATCTATTTCTTTAGTAAGCAAGGCAAGTTTTACTAAAAGATCAGGCTGTTTTTTTTCTAGCGTGATCGATTTACTAAGGTAAAAGATGGCATGTGGTTTATCATTTAGACTTAAAAAACAATTGCCTAGTTCTTTAGTGATCACAAAATGATTAGGAAAGGCCCTATCCAAGAAAAGCAAATCTTCCAGGGCCTTTTTGAAATCTGCCAGTTCCATATAACATAAGGCTCTTGCAAAATATGCATCTGCATCATTG
>JBEIFG010000014.1:0-16213 GCA_040382555.1 Chlamydiales bacterium
AATTAAAAATAAACTACTTTTTTTAAGATTAAAAATAATTAATTCATTTGATTATTTTCTCTAAAAAACTTTTTTAAGGATAAAAACGTTGAAAAGTACTTTACTCTTGACTTTGAAAAAATCCTTCTTTTATTATCTTCCCTTTCCTCTCCAGAGAAGTTCCTTAAGGGAATTCCTCTTTACTTCGTTTTGAAAAATTTCAGGAGGTCTAAAATGTACGCAATTATAGAAACGGGCGGAAAGCAGTACCGAGTTGAGAAGGGAGATATTATCGATGTAGAACTTTTAGATTCTAAAGATAAAAACATCGAATTCAATAATGTTCTTTTCATCAACAGCGGTTCCGATGTCAAACTAGGAAATCCTTATTTAACACAATCATTAGTCAAAGCTGAATTAATGCAAGAAGTTAAAGGTCCAAAAGTAGTAGCTTTCAAATACAAAAAAAGAAAGGGCTATAGAAGAAAAGTGGGTCATCGTCAACGTTACCTACGAGTGAAAATCACTGAAATCGTCGGTTAAAGGAGAATAAATAATGGCACATAAGAAAGGTCAAGGTTCGACAAGAAACGGTCGTGACTCAAATGCGCAAAGATTAGGAATCAAAGCAACCGGCGGGCAGTTCGTTACAGCAGGCAGCATCATTGTTCGTCAAAGAGGAACAAGATGGCTCCCAGCTAAAAACGTAGGTAGAGGTCGAGATGATACCCTCTTCGCTTTAATTGATGGCGTAGTCACTTACAGAAAAAGCAACCGCACACACGTTTCCGTTCTTCCTATCGCATAGCACAATCTCCATGTTTTCGCCCTTTTTTTTAAAAAAAGGGCTAACTTTAATATTCATTTACACTTAGTTTTATTTTTATGTTTATAGATTCGGTTACACTCACACTGTCCGCAGGTAAAGGCGGAAATGGCGTTGTTGCATGGCGAAGAGAAAAATACATCCCTAAAGGTGGCCCTACTGGTGGTAACGGCGGCCGGGGAGGCTCTATTACCTTACGCGCATCTAATCAGCTTCCCTCTTTGGAAGGATTTAGAAATAAGCGAATCATTAAAGCAGAAAATGGCGCACCTGGAGGGGCTAATCTTTTACAAGGACGCTCTGGGAAAAATTTAACTATTACCATCCCCTGCGGCACTCTCATTAAAGACAGTGTAACGAAAGAAATTTTATTTGATTTTGTAGAAGATGGCCAAGAGTGGATTATTTGTAAGGGAGGAAAAGGGGGAAAAGGAAATCATCATTTCAAATCTCCTACCCACCAAGCCCCGAATGTTTTTACTGAAGGGACTTATGGAGAAAGCAAAGAAGTTGAGTTGGAGTTAAAGCTCATTGCGGATGTAGGCCTTTTAGGCATGCCCAATGCAGGCAAATCCACCTTAATGAGCAAAATTACTTATGTACCCGTTAAGGTAGCTCCTTACCCCTTCACTACTTTGCACCCTAACTTAGGCTTTATTCAGTATAGAGATGGCACTAGGGTACTAGTGGCAGACGTCCCTGGCATCATAGAAGATGCACACGTAAATCGAGGTCTGGGAATATCATTTTTAAAACATATAGAAAGGACTTCCTTGATTGTATATGTTATCGATATTTCGGGATTTGAAGGACGAGATCCCTTAGATGATTACCGCATTCTTAAAAACGAGCTAAGTGCTTATAAAAAAGAAATGCTAGATAAACCATTCTTTGTTGTTTTAAATAAAATGGATATCGAAGGTGCTCAAGAGTACATAGAGCGTTTTAAAAAAGAAATCGCCGTTGATTCCTCCCAGATTTTTATTATTTCGGCAAAAGAAAGACAGGGCTTAGATGGATTGATTGAGGCCTTGAAGAAAGCCGCTCCAAAGAAAATAGAGGAGCCGCAGCCTGAGATGGTAGAAGAAGAACTTATTTTAGTCTAAAAGATACCCGCATTTAAATGCGGGTATCTTTATTTCAACTTATTTCCCTGCTTTTCCTTTAAAAAAAAAGCCTTACTCCCTTCAATAACTTCAGAAGATAAACCTATAACTCCTAGTAGATTACACACAAGCATCAAGGAAATAGACAGGTCAGCAAGAACCCAAACAAGCTTTACTTTAGCGATAGCACCTATAGGAATAAGCGCTATATAAAGAAATTGAAACCATTTTGCATTTTTGGTACCCCAAAGATATGTAGCCGCTTTATCACCACAACATCCCCAAGCAATAATCGTCGTATAAGCAAAAAGTGCCAGAGATGAGATTACCACAAAGCTACCGAGACCTTGACCGAGGACCTTGGAAAAAGCATAAATAACCATATTAGTGCTTTCTAAATCAGGCCGCTCGAAAGCACCTGTAACCATAAGTATCAATCCAGTAGTAGTGCACATGACCATGACGATAAAAGGAGCCACAAGGGTTACCACTCCATCAATAACTGGATGTTTTGTCCGGGCGCTTGATTGAAGGATAGGAACGATCCCAGTTCCTGCATCTGTAGCAAAAATCCCTCGTTCGAACCCAACGGCTAGAGCCTTGATGACTCCATAACCTAGTGCACCCCCCGCAAAAGACTTGAACCCTACGGCGCAGACAAACATTTTTTTAATAGAAGGAATGATATTTTGGTAATTACATCCTAAAACAACCAGTGCAGCTAAAAGATAAAGCAAAGCCATAATCGGCACTACAGAAGAGGCCAATTTAGCAAGCCTATTTATACCTCCAAGAATCACTACTGCCACTAAGGCTGTCATAGCTATTCCACAAAGTAGAGGATTCATTCCGAAGCTTTTAATAGGCAGTATTATGGAATTAATCTGTGCAAAATTTCCAACAGTAATCGCTGCAATCAAGGTCACGAAAGAAAAAAGAAATGCTGCTTTTTTTAAGCCAAGACCCTTATCCAGGTAATACATAGGGCCGCCTATGTATCCTCCACTGGCATTCTTTTCTCGATATTTTACACCGAGTACGCAACTAGCATACTGCACCGTTGCTCCTAAAAATGCCATTACCCACATCCAAACTAAAGATCCCGGCCCCCCGGTAGATAAGGCCACTGCCATTCCTGAGATATTTCCTGTACCTAGATTTCCAGCTATTACGGCTGATAAAGCTTGGTAATGACTAATATCCCCTTGCTCTAACTGATTTTTAGATAGAAGACTTTTTGCACTAAGCTTTAATTTCGTAATTTGCAAAAATCGTAATCGAAAAGATAGGTACAATCCAGTAAAAAGTAAACCGGGTAAAACGAAAAATAAAGTGAAGTTTTCGTTGAACCGTGCAAAAAAAGTGTATAAAGACATCTTATCGACTTCAATTTGAAACATCAAAAACGAAATTCTATCATAGGTTCCACCTGTGATCTAGCGCAAAAAATCTTTACATATTTTTTAAAAATTAAGTAGACTTATTGCTTCATTATTCTTTATTTAAACACTCCCCTTCAATAAATACAGCAACCCTTTTTTGATTGTCTGATGAAAACATATCTTTTGCTGCTCTTTTGACATCATCATAAGAAATTGATTTTAAAGTTTGAATAGAAGCATTAATCCAACGAATTTGGTCAGATGGAATATTGGTAGCTTTTTCTCTCTGTAAAGCCAAAATCAACATGTGCCTTACTAGATGAATTCTTTCTTTTGATACTTTAAAAGTAAAATTTCGACACCATCTATCTAAAAAAATTTCTAATTTAGCATGTAAATCGTTTGGACTATATGAAGTCGACTGTATAGCAAAATAATGTAAAAGCCTATCTTGATATGTTTCTCCCCAAGAAAATAATTTATAGGCTAGCTGCTGTTTTGTTCTAAGCTCTTCAAAAAAATCTTCTTGAAGAACTTGAGTCAAAATCTTTTGAATTGCCCATGTTTCCCTTTGTGATTTAGCTAGATTGATCACAAGCAAAAGGGCATTCCCTATACGATGAGTTTTTTTGTGAATAACCAATGGAATTTCCCAGTCTAGACTCTCACTTAGCTCAAAGCGGTAGTCGAAATCTTCCCATGCATTCAACTCTTTATAAATCTGGTTCTCCAGCGTATACCATAAAGATAAGGTCTGTTCTTTAGATAAATTACCGTGAAAAACTCCTTCAATTGTGACCTTATTGAAAAACTCTTCGGTAAAATCTACATATTCCTTTTCTGAAATTTCAGACATTGCACTGAGAATATCCGAGTGAGTATGAAATGAAGGGTTAAGAACGGAAAGGAATACATTCTGAGCCATTTCTATTAAATCAGGATCACCTGGATAGCTTTCTGTATATTGGTTTCTTAAGTTCTCAAGTAGCTCCTTATCCAGTGGCAGATGTCTTACCTGATGAAAAAAGCTCTGAATTGCTTCCATTTTTTTTTCTCCAAAAGCCTTGATATAAAGGTAGAACTCCTCATCCACTGGCATAAAGTGCCAGGATAAAGCGTGGTCATCCTCAGAGATAAGCTCTGGTAATTTCTTCTGAACATAGGAAGCAAATAACCACCCCAGAGCTGAATGCTTGGGAGAAAACTTACAAATGGGATTGGAAATAGAAAAAAAGGCCGTTACGCTATCTTCAGTGGGTTGCTCTGTATAGGTTAGGTGTATTTTAGCCCGCTCACTTGAATATACCAATTGTGTTTCTGGTACAACCTTTTCATTCTCCCACGGATTCTCGATTTCTTCTTTTTTTTCATTAAAAGGAGGACGGACTTGCATATTTTGATGAGAATCAACCAAGTACCATTCATTGAGTTTATCATCTGGAATTGCTCTTATGGAGTACGGTGTTTTCATCCATTTTTCAAGCTGACTGGCTTTTATACTCAGTTCCTGCTCTGGAGCCATTAGAAAGAATATGCAATCGTAAGGTGAGAGAAACTGTAAAAATTTCTTTTGTTTTTCTTCATCAAAAACAGATGGAACTGAGGTTTTAAAAGGAAAGGTATCGAGATCTTCTTCCACTAAGGATAAAGCGGTGTCCATAGCAAATGAAAATACATTTGCTGGGGTTGTATACTGCCGGTTTGCTTTATCAGCGTAGTACAGATGATCAAAAAGATAACCGGGTATACCTGAAATTTGCAAAGACTTTAAACACTGAAAACACTCCTTAATTACTTCATCTTTAGCTAATACACCTTGTTTTGTCAGAGCAAACTCAATCAAAAAAAGAACATGATCTTTTTCAACTTTCCAGTAGTCAATGCCTACATCATTGGCTAATTGCTTTTCTCTAAGTATACCAGCTAAACTTTTTTTCCCATCATAGTCTAAAGCAAGCTTTATAAGCTGAAGAGGAACTATGGAAAATTTATCAAGGAGATTTTTCGGCACTTCCCAAATCATTTGAAGAGATCGAGATTTAAATGAAGGGTGAATATAAATCATGTGACCCTTTTGTTTGTCTGAGACAAATGGAGCTTGGTACGTGTATTTCATACCTTTACCAGGAGCAATCGCAGAAAAACTTCTTACACACATTTGACACATATCATTTAGGGAGTACGGTGATATGAGGACAAGATGCATACTAGAAGCTTTGTAATGATCCAAAAACCAATCCATTACATAATCTTGCGTGACATTTTGTAAAGAAGCTAAATTTCCGCAGGAGAAAGTAGCATTTGGATGGGTAGTATTTCCAGTTTCCTTGAGTACTCTCCAGATACGGACTGCATCATTTTCGATATTGTCTTCAAATTCATGATTTACTGCTTTTTTTTCTCTAAGAATTGATGAGTTGGAGAAGTTAGGGTCTATAAAAAAATGAGCTAACCGATCTAAACCTCCATCAAATCCCTCATGATTTACACAAAAACCGTATACAGTTCTGTCATGCGATGTAAAAGCATTGTACTCTCCTCCCCTTTCTCCTACATACCTACAAAAATCTGCTTCATTTGGGTATTTTTTACTCCCCATAAAAAGAAGATGCTCCACAAAATGAGCGAGGCCTGGAGCTTCCTTAGGATCATTCCAAGAACCTACATCTATGGAAATAGACGCAGCTGATTGCTTTACCTTAGGATCAGAAATTAAAAAAACTTCTAGACCATTTCTCAATCTAATTTTTAAAGAATGATGCCTAGAAACTAAAACTGTTTCAAGTGGTGGATCCAAAATAATTTCAAATTCAGGGGATGGCTCTACATGTTGATGACCTCCCTTAATCGTTTTATGCTTTGCATACGAAAAAAGAGGAAATAAAGAGGTGTCCTTTGCTGTTAATGGACTGAATAGACTACAAAAAATTACCAGCACATTAATAGCGATTTTCATATCACCTCGTGTATTATTGATGAAAAAAAGTGGTTACTACCTCAGTAAACAAGGCTCTTGTAAAAATAAGGTATCTGCTCTGATATCTTTTAATTTGATATCACATTTAGAGCTTAAAATTGAATTTGATTATTTCTCTGGCTGTGTTGAAAATATTCGACATGGGAAGGAAGGTTTTAAATCAAAAAAGATATCCTTATTTTAATATTCCTTTACTTATCCTATTGATTCATTCTATCCTCAAATGCCATCTTATAAGATGGCTTACTAATCTATTAGCAGAGATCCAAATAATTATATTTTTATAACATTTCTTAAGGAACTTTAAATGAAAAATAATGAACTAGAAATATACCCCTTGTCCATGGTTTGGGAAGATTTAATGTTTATCAATTTTTCAATGGATCCCCAACAATTACAAAAAATGTTGCCTAAAGGTATGGATTTAGATCTATTTGAAGACAAAGCTTATATTACGATAGCACCTTTAACTATGAAGGGGTTCGCTTTTAAGAAACTTTCTACTTTTTTTAATCCATCTTTTTATGAGTGCAATTTGCGTACCTATGTCCGAGTAAATGAAAAAGTAGGTGTCTACTTTTTTTCTCTTGATGCTGAAAGTTTGCTAGAAGTTTTAGGAGCAAAAGCACTTTTTCATCTTAACTACAGGTATAGAACAATCTATTTCAATCTAGAAAAAGGGGTTTTTCGATTTGAAATGAGAAAAGCTTTTTCTAGAAAAAAAACAACTATTATTGAGGCTAAAATAGCAAAAGAAGAGCAGCCCCACGATCCATTTACAAGCTTCATCAGTGACCGCTCGTTATATTTTGTGAAAAATAAAGGACATCTTTACCAAGGAAAAGTCTTTCATCCACCATGGAAATTTCAAAAAATTCAAGAAATTAAACTACAAACGGATCTTTTAAAAGACTACAAAATTGGCCGTGAATGTTATGCTATTTACGCAAAACATACTGAAGTTCAGGCTAATTTTATCCAACCCAATCAACCTCCTATACTTTTTTATGATAAAAACTGCGGATTATGTAGCTCGGCAATTCGCTTACTAATGGTATTAGATATTTATAAATTCCTGCGCTTTGCTCCTCTTGAAGGAAAAACCTATGCTAAATTTTTCTCTACCCCCCCTATAAAAGACCGTCTTTATCTTGTAGAAGATAATGGAAAATCAAATGGAGCTAGAGCCCTACTTAATCTTCTCGACTATCTCCCTTGGTTTTTGGGTTTCTTGGTAATTTTGGAACTTATTCCAGAAAAAACTTTGGAAAAGTGGTATGATTGGATAGCCCTAAAACGCAAGAGCTGCCCCTTAAAACCCAAGCAACTTAAAGATGACAGGTGCCTGCCCTAGCTTGGTGACTGAGGGTTTTTAGCAATCCATCGTGGTGGAGAAAATCAATTACAAAAACGGTTTGAAACTTTTTTATGCTCTTTGTGTAAAGTGTTTTCAGACATGTAATTGCCGGCGAGTGTCAGGATAGTTGTTGCATAAGTTCTATTTACATGACAGCCCTTAGCTGAGGGATTATTCACCTTGGAAGGCAGGATCTGCTCTTAACTCATGTTTTTTCTACATGCATCAGAGCAGTATTTTACATCACTCCAAATTTTTTCCCATTTTTTTCTCCATGTAAACGCCCGGCCGCAACGAACACATATTTTAATTGGAAGATTTTGTTTTTTTATCCCTTTAGGCATTTTAACCTTCTTGCTGAAGGGATGCTGCTTTTTCGACTTTGCTCCAATATTGAAAGAATCGTTTATATTGCATAGTTTTTTTAAGGTTCACAAAAGGCTCGTCCTCCACCATCTCAACGGGAAAAACTTTTTTAACGGAGTGTATCATCTCTAAAAGATCGCAATTATTTGTGGTGGGGATATAGACCGTAGATGGACTAATTTGTTGCAGTATGTCACATGTACTACCACGAAGTATATCCACCTTCATCTCACATAATGTTTCGTATATGAATATTAGTCGCTTTAAACTATATCCTGAGCGCAGAACATATTCATCATCCCATACGTAAATTACCTGCGTTCCTTTAGGTGCAAAGAGAAATATAGGATGAGAATTTCTAAGCGATTCTTCATGAAGTAAAATTAGGGGCTGTTTTGTCATATCTTCAACCCCATATTTGGAAATAATCGCAGATGAAGTTCCTCGTAGCTTGCATCCAAAACTCTATTGTGCTTTGCTGTAGTATCCACCTGCTTGCCGAAGTACTTATCCACATTTTCAAGGTTAAAAATATACGGTTTATTACTATAAGTGCTCGCCACCCATTGCCATGACAGGTTGTTACTTGCCACATCTCCATCCAGCAAATGCTGTAAAAACCACCTTGCACCTGCCTGCCATTTTATGCGCCTGAAGTGGATGATGTAGCTTGCTAAATACATGCGTGCATGATTGTGAATGTAGCCAGTTTGTAAGAGCTCAAGGATAAATGCATCTATACACCCAACTGTCGTGCGGCCTTGAGCAATATCTTCCGGTAGTAGATCTACATATGCCTCAGCATTAAAACCTGTTTTATAGGGCTCAATATCTTTCCATGCCCATTCCGGGTTCATAGCAAGGGCGCGTTGCCAAAAATCTCTCCAGGCTAATTCTTGGATAAATTTTGTAATCTGCTCCGGTTGCTTGCAAAGTGTTAGCGCATGATTGCGTACCTCGTTTAAGCTTAGCACTCCATGATGAATGTATGGAGACAGGCGTGATACCTTGCCATCACCATAATTACGAGTTGCTTCATATGCTATCGGATCAAGAGTGTGCAATTTTATTTCTGCCTGCTGGCGACCACCCAGGATGATGCTTTGCTTGCCTTCTGCCCATGGAGCAAGCGACCTTACGTATTTAACAAGTTCCTCACGATCACTAAATTGATTTTTTAAAGTAAGCATAATTTATGTGTGGTACTGGAGTTTTTTATGGGTCTTTTATCTAAAACATCACTGTGGATGCAGGGCTTACGGCCTTTGGTCGAAACGTGTCCAAGTCATGATATACTCACGAAGATCAGGAGTTGTCATGTTTTCTACATTATGCAGGCGGTACAAGTTTCGTAAAAGCTGAAACTTACTCCCTTCATGCCTTGGATGATCTAAATGACAAGCGTTATAGTCTTTTAACATTTCTTGTGTAAAGCCAAGTGTTAAAACGGGCTATGATCTCACTATCTTCATACCCCCATCCTCTAAATTGTTCATTGTAGCCACCAAGAAGCTTGAATGTTGTCGTTCTAAAAAAATGGATCAGCCCCTTAGATTGCTTTTAAGGCAAATATCACCAATATGAAAAAAGTCAGAATCTATTGATCCTATAATTGACGACATGTTGAATGCTAATGATGCCATAAATTTTTCTTGGATTGAATTTTTGAGATTAAAAGAGATTTCATTTAAGAGAAGAATCAAGCTCATTTTATAACTTGTTCGAAGCTTTTCGACAGCATCAAAACAAGCTGCTTGGATGAATCACAGCATCAGTGTTCCATTTACAAAAGAAAGCAGTGGACAATAACGAAGCACCTATATTGCTGACTAAGGAATATTCCCTCATCATCTTCAGTCATGGAAAAAAGAATCTCGCGAAGGATCAAGCAAAAAGCATGATGCTAAAGCTGCAGCTCTGCTCGTACTTAAAAAAAAAGCCGACGATTACTGGGATGCAAAAGAGGGCAACTAACCTCAAGTTGTGATCGTCAGCATATTTTGTTAATTATAGAAGAGGCCTGCAAAGCGGGAGCTAAATTGCAGGCCTGTGCAGCGCATTAGAAATATCTAAATGAACCATAGAGCTTTGGGGTAATGATCCAAATCATATGGATAAGAGAATGAAGCGCATAATAGCATCCCACAACAAACTGTCCACTGAGGAAGAAGGGGAAATTCTGCAAATAGTGCATGAGCCGCAGTATGCTGATGCTACACCGGCTTAGATCGTTCCTATGCTAGCTGACAGAGGAAGCTATGTGGCTTCGAAGTCTACTATGTATCGCCTTCTTTGTCAGTTGGTGCAACAATCAACATTTACATAGTGGAGTAAAATTTGTGACGCCAAATCAAAGACATTTAGGAAAAGATGGTAAGATCTTGCAAAAGCGTATATAAGTCTATGAAGAAGCTAAAAAAAGGGACCCTCATCGCTGGTCACGAGGGATAAGAAATGGGAAAAAAGATTGCGAAGTGCATTTAAACCCTGAAAAAGGTAAAAGCTCTTCCTTAGAATTTCGGGCGGATTTATAAAATTAATGTATGCGACAACTACGCTAAAAGTCACCGTTTCTGACTTCGGTCAGCGTCTTACTAAGGACGATCACTCTTTTGTCCTTGTATGCCCACTCATCAAAACCAGCAACGACTTCATAGGTATTCCTACCCATGACTACTGCATCAATACTGCTAGCAAATTTCTTGAATCCATAGTCTTCATCGCCTGTATGACCATAGTGTAGCCAATCGAGATTGCCATCTGTACGAGCAATATAACCATCAATGCTACTGGCTATGTAAATGGAAACTTTTGGACGTGAAAGCATCGCGACCTCTAGTTCTTTTCGGAAATTTGATGACTTTGCTATGGATTTTTCCATTCATATTCCTTTTTACAATTGGTTGCCTCATGAATAAGAGAAGCAGTATAGGGCTTTTTCTAGGAGAAATCAAGGTGTTCCAAACATTAAACCTCAACTTGGTTTGTAAGAAAATATTATCGATATTCCTTACAAATTTTCATTAAAATGTTTAATATTAAACACTTAGAAAAAAGCCAAAAAAACCATCCTTGCATTTGTAAGAAAAACATGCCATTATTTCTTACATGAAGAAGAATCAAAAAAAATCGAATAGCGTTGATCAGCAAATACTTAATGCCATAACTACCCTTGGGCATGGTGCAGTATTTGTTCCAACAGACTTTTTGACCCTTGGTAGTCGACAGACTGTAGATACTGTTCTTCACCGACTCGTTCGAAAAGGAACCATTCGTCGGCTCGCAAGAGGAATATATGATTTTCCTAAGGAACATCCTAAACTTGGAAAACTTCTGCCGTCACCCGAAAAAGTAGCGGAGGCCTTAGTTGGCAGAGACTCCACTCGTATTCAATCAACGGGCGCTTATGCAGCAAATATCCTAGGACTATCCGAACAAGTCCCTGCTAAAGTTGTATTTCTGACAGACGGCCCAAGTCGAATGGTAAAAATAGGCTCGATAACCATCCAGCTACGAAGGACAACCCCCAAAACCATGACGATGGCAGGACGGCTCAGCGGTCTTTTAGTTCAAGCATTCCGTGAACTAGGCAAAGAAAATGTCACCCCTGAACGAATTGAACATTTAAAGCGGACTATACCGCTGAGTGCACGAAAAGAACTGCTCCAGGATATTCGATTTACACCGGAATGGATGCATTCTATTTTTAAGGAATTAGCCGAGGAGACTTGAAGTGAAACTGGATTTTTTAAAACTACCTGCTGACGAATGACGCCTGTACATTGAACAAGCTGCCATTCAAAGAAACATATCCCCAGTAATCATGGAGAAAGATTTCTTCGTGTGTTGGTTACTCAGTATCCTATTCGAGTCGGAGTTCGCTGAAAGTCTTGTATTCAAAGGGGGCACTTCCCTATCAAAAATATTTGGTGCAATCAATCGGTTTTCTGAGGATATCGATCTTTCGCTGTCGCCTACTTTTCTTGGACTTCCTGAAACCGCTGCAAATCGCAGCCAAGCTGACAAATGGTGGAAAAAAGCTGAAGAGGCATGTGAAATGGCGGTTCAGACTCAGATTATGTCGATGTTAGAAACATCAGCATTGGACATGTTAGGAAAAGCTGAGCAAACAAGATTCGAGTTTTTAAAAGACCCTCAGACCAAATCGCCAGTAATTCTTTTTCATTATCCATCATCGCTGCCAACAGGGCTTGCTTACATCAAGCGTTCTGTAAAACTCGAATTCGGCTCTCTAACTGATCAGAAACCGACTGGACGATATCCAATACAACCGTGGATTGCTGAGATTTTCCCCACAGCTTTTCTTGATTGGCAATGTGAAGTCATCGCTTTAGAGATCGAGCGAACTTTCTGGTAAAAAGCTACGATTCTACACGCAGAGTATCATCGACCGCTTGACAAACCAATGCGAGACAGGTTCTCCCGTCATTACGCTGATACCGCGGCACTAGCCAATCACCCTGAGGCAACCAAAGCTATTGATCGCCATGACCTTCGAGATAGAGTCGTTTCATGGAAAAATCTATTTTTTCGTGACTCATGGGCAAGCTACACTGAAGCCCAGCCTGGGACATTTCGTCTTGTTCCTAGAGCTGAAAGGCTACCAGAATTGCGACGTGATTACCAGTTGATGCACGATATGTATCTTATTGAACCTGTAAATTTTGATGAGATACTGAACACCTTGTCCGAACTTGAACATCGTATTAACCTCACAACGCCTTTGCTTTCTCTAGGAGAAGCGCTAGTTAAACAGAAAGAAAAGGAATTAGTCCAATCCGTGACGAAAATCCTAAGCATAGGGGCGAATGTTAATGACACTTCTCGGAAGGGGCATCGTCCACTGCAATTATTAATTAAAGCCAAGCTGGAATCGCGCAAAAAACTCGAACTAGTCAAACACCTAGTTAGCCTCGGAGCTGATATCCATTCCGCGGATAAAAGTGGATTAACACCCTATCAGGTTGCCATTTCTGAAAAGAATAAACCTATTTCCGACCTCTTACGTTCCAAAGGTGCTCGTCCAATGTCTCCTCCTGGAACTGGATATGCTCAACATTAGCTTTTCCTATTGAAGATGTTAAAAAAGCATCCTGGAAAATGGACTTCGATTGCAGCGCAGTCAATTTGGCCAGATGTTTAGAAATCCTGTCTATGCAGGGAAGCTTTATGTGCCAGAAACCACAAATGAAGAAGGATGTCTGGTGAAAGGGGTTCATGAAGCAATTGTTTTTAGAAGAATTGTTCTTGAAAGTGCAGAAGATTTTAAATAAACGTACCGAGACTAACTCCTGCTTACGCACGAGAGAAAAGCTGCGCGACGAACTCCCTTTAAGAGGCTATTTAACATGTCCTGAATGTGGGAAAACATGGACGGGAAGTATCTCTTCAGGCAACGGCGGAAAATATCCTTACTACCACTGTGAAAGATCCTGCAAGGTGCGCGTCAATACTGATGTTGCTAATGAACGATTTTTACAGTTTCTGGGCACTCTACAACCTCCGCAAGAAATTATCGACCTCCAAATGGCTATGATGGAAGTGCTATTTAAAGCAAAAGAGGGTGATCGAGATCAACAAGTTCACAAATTAAGGTTAGAAATTAAAAGGCATAAACAAAATCTTCTAAAACTCGACCAACAGCGGTTTCTCACAGGAGAGATGGACGCAGATTCTTATAAACGCCTGAAATCGCATACCACCGAGCAAATTGATCGGCTAACGATCTAAATGAACAATCTAGAAATCGCCGATACAGCTTTCGAGAATTACGCTCGCTATGGGATGAGCCTATTGAAAGATTTGATCTGGTATTTTCAAGAGGCCGAACCGCAAGCCCGAAGAAAACTGCTTGGTTCAATCTTTCCCGCAAAATTGGTCTTTCAAGATGGAAATTATCGAACCAGCGCATTGAATTCGGCGCTTGTACTTATCTTGCAGAAAAAGTATGGCTTACAAAATAAAAAACCCGAAGACATGATCATTTCTGAAAATGTCTCGGGTGATGTGGCCAGAACTGGAATCGAACCAGCGACACAAGGATTTTCAGTCCTCTGCTCTACCGACTGAGCTATCTAGCCGAGATGCTACCAAATTAGTAAATGATAACATACGAAAAGCTCAGCATTTTTAGCAATTAATTTCTAGCGGAGTCCGAAAAATCCTTTTGAGTTTTGATTTGAATCATATCTTTTACAATACAAACTGCCTCGTCCATCTGTAGATCCACACCCTCAAAATTTACATCTGAGACTATCTCATTAAAGTCACTAGAGCTATTTGTAGCTCCCTTACTTAACTTATTGACAAACACAGCAAATTTTTTATTTTGCTGCAACCTATCCTTAGATTTTTCCTGAAGGTACCTCATAGACTGAGTCCAAAGGGAAAGCTTCTTTTGGATATTTGGAATATAATTTTTCTGAAACCACAGCTTATTTTTAGGGTCTATATCTGTGAGTGGATCTATATAAGCAGGTTCGACTTGGTCATTTTTCAATGGATATGCTAAATATCTCTCACCTATGTTGAAAGGAAAATACTCTGTTGGTACTACAATATCTGCTTTTACTCCTTCAATTTGGGTAGACCGACCTGAAACTGTATAATAACGGCCCACTGTAACTTTGAAAAAATTCTTAGCCCTACTATCTGTTACTGTTTGATATTGTATAGTCCCTTTACCATAGGTTCTTTCATCCCCAACCACCACTGCTACACCATAATCTTGGAGTGCCTGCGCGACTATCTCTGCTGCAGATGCAGAGGCTTTCGAGGTTAATAGAACTAAAGGTCCATCGAAATAAATTCTCCCATCTACATCCCTTAAGTACTGCATTTCCCCTTTGGCATATTTTGAAATAACGACCACTCCACCTGATATAAATAGCCCTGCAAGCTTAACCGCTTGATTTAAAAAACCACCGGCATTATCCCTCATATCAATTACAAGACCCGCAAGATTTCCCTCTTTCTTAAGACCTCTTATGGCTTCGCGCATATCTCTTTCACAACTTGAGGTAACGCTACTTTCATAAAAAGACGGAAGAACGATTTTTCCTATAATCCCTTGATCACAAGACTCTGAAGTATACTTAACTCGTTCATCCTGCATTACAATTCGCTCTCTAACTAAATCCACCTTTTCTACTTTATCTACTCCCTTGTGCTTAACGCCAAGGTTTACCGCAGAGCCCCTTTCACCCTTAAGAGATTTTAAGACTTCATCATAAGTCATTGATTTTAATTTTTTTCCATCGATTTCTTCTAAAAGATCTCCAGGCAGAATTTTTCCTGATCTCTCTGCAGGCCCTCCTTTAACTACACTGGTAATGGCAATTCCATCAATCCCCTCTCTTAGAACAATACCGACCCCTTCAAATTGTTTCTCTAGACTCGCTCTCATTTCAAAAGCCTCTTCAGGACTAAAAAAAGAAGTATGTGAATCCAAACTTTTAGATTGGCTCTTCATTACATGAAGAGCCAAGTTATGGTCAGCAGCTTGATTTTTTGAACCTAATGACATATATGTGCTTTCAGATCTTAAAAACCTCTTCTCCCAAAGCTGAAAGACCTTTTGCTGCTTTGCAATGGTCCAATCGCTTGATGCAGAAAGTTTTTTTTCTGAGGCTAAAATATTTACCATCTGTCGCTTGATACGCTCTCTTAATTCTACAAAGGTATTTGCATAAGACGAATAAATGTCCAACTTGCTAGCAGGAACATCCTCTTTGTTGTTTAATATCTCTTTAATCACTGAAAGCCTTATTTCTCGCGCCCTGTCAATGCTATTTTTGAAAATTCTTTGCAAATTTTCATAAATAGTTAAATCACCTTTATTAAAGCTTGCTATGACATGCTTTAACTGATCATCATTGATATCCAAAAATGGATTCACCTCTGAAGAGAGTAAATAAATTCTATAAGGGTCAAATTGCTCAATAAAAAGACGTATAGAACGCTTGGCTAAGGTAGAATTAAATTCTTTATATTCAACATGTAGATTCAACATTTCATTAAACATCGGGCGAACGTCTGTAGTTTTTAACTTTTCAGGAGCTGCCTGAGCCAAATTAGTTACTAATAAAGAAAATGCACAACATCTCTTGAAGATAAAAGATCTCATTTCTCACCTCACTCATATTAATCCTTCTTATTAATGTTGCTAGAATTTAATTCCAGTCTTTTTTTATTAATTTA
>JBEIFG010000015.1:0-15660 GCA_040382555.1 Chlamydiales bacterium
GACGGGAAATCCAAGATACACCTCGATTTCATCCACAAATCGTAAGGTTTGCACTTTTGCTCTTGCTACTTCCTCTAGCCGCTCTAACATCCACGGGCCGTGGATTAAAAACTCTGCCAGCCCCTTTAAATCGCTTTTATCAATGACTTCCATCCTATGCTGTATGCCAAGATGGAGCACAGAAAGAGCCATACGATCGCCACATGTTATGCTAGTACCTTCGATGGTAGAGAAGAAATTCTCTCTAAAGACTTCGTTTTGCTCAGCAAGCTCTAAATAAGATAGTATCTTGCTAGCAAGGCCTGTTTCGCCGGTTCTCGGATTGGTTTGCATATAACTAAGTCTTGATAGCCAGATTTGCAGAGTATTTGCTTTTGCAGGGTTATCTTCTAGGTAGCTATGGATTTGAGGATAGCGGGTCTCAATATCTACAAAACCCCCTATTTTAGCTTTAGCATAAAGATATCCCAGAGATGCATTTAGATCTTGTGGAGCCTGCATAGGATTGTGGTCTTGGATAGAAAAATGAAATCGGGGTCCCGCATAGTCATTTTGCTGACAGGTTTCTCTTAATCTACTTACAACTTGGTTAGAAAGGCCAGAGTTTTCTAGATCAACCCGGCAACTAGCAGGTAAATGGATAATCGATTCTGGTAGTGAGGTAAGCTGGTTATAAGATACATACAATTGAGTTAAAGAAGTAAGCCTTTCGATAGATGCTGGTAGTGAGGGAAGCTGGTTATCGTATGCATGCAAGTATATTAAAGAAGAAAGCCTTTCTATAGATGCTGGCAGTGAGGTAAGCCGGTTAGAGGATACATCCAAGTAAGTCAAAGAAGTAAGCGTTTCGATAGATTCTGGTAGTGAGGTAAGCTGGTTGTCGCGTACATTCAATTGAGTCAAAGAAGTAAGCATCTCGATAGATGCTGGTAGTGAGGTAAGCTGGTTTCCGGATACAACTAAGCATCTTAAAGAATTAAGCATCCCGATAGATTCTGGTATTGAGCTAAGCCGGTTCTGGAATACATCCAAGACAGTCAAAGAAGTAAGCCTTCCAATAGATGCTGGTAGTGAGGTAAGCTGATTATCGGATACATGTAATTCAGTCAAAGAAGTAAGCCTTCCAATAGATGCTGGTAGTGAGGTAAGCTGGTTATAGGATACCTCTAATAATTCTAAAGAAGTAAGCCTTTCTATAGATGCTGGTAGTGAGATAAGCTGGTTGTAGAATACGCCCAAGTAGCGTAAAGAAGTAAGCATCTCGATAGATGCTGGTAGTGAGGTAAGCTGGTTAGAGTATAAGTGCAATTCAGTCAAGAAAGTTAGCCTTCCGATAGATTCAGGGATTGAGGTAAGCTCGTTATAGTGTACTTTCAAAATTTTCAAGCGGGTAAGTGTGGTAATAGATTCTGGTAGTGATGTAAGCTGGTTGCTAGATAAGTCTAACCTGTGTAAGCGATCTTTCATTTGTGTATTATCAAAAATATCTGGTAATGAGGTTAATCTTAAGGATTTTAAATCCAATGTATTTCCGGTTCCAGTCATAAAGGTCATAATTCTCTCAGCAGCTACTTGGCGATTCGCATCTCTTCCTGCCCAATTTAAGACCTCATTTTCCAGAGAAAGTATCTGTAGACTCTGAAGCAGTGGAAGTACTTTATCCGTATCATATACGTGGCGCTTAACCCATTCTTGACGGTCTTTGGAACTAATTCCGGAAAATAAATAAGACATATTTGAGCTTGAGCCTGTCTGTCCGCAGAGTTTATAAAACAAACGGTTGATCTTATCCCTTCCGGGATCATCTAGTGCACTGCTGTACGTATTATGGGCCAGGGTTTGGATTGTCATTTGCAGAAGCTCACGTCTTGGGAGTCCAAGAGATTGGGACGGCATGTCCAGTATGGATTCCCTAAAAAGGCCTTGGAGTCCACGAATAATGGATTCAGGCTCTTGGAATCCTTGAGATAAGGCCTGATAGGCTTCTCTTAGCGCGTGAGCTTTTCCTAGACTTGGAATTGTGGACATAACTATTACCTTTTAAATTTAAAATTACTTGTTAATAATAATTTTAAATAAAAAGTTTAAATGTAATATTAATTTAAAGTTAATTTTCAATAAAAACGCAAAAAATATTTATAGAGTCTGGTGGTTCAAAGTACTAGGAAGGAATTTCAGAAGGGCTTTCTTTGTACCGGACAAAATTTTTACGACATCTTTTAACACACTAACCTCCAACTGGTTAAGTGTTTAAGGATTTTTCGAAATTCATTGATTTTATTCTCTATAGAAAGGATCAAGGACCTTAACCAGTCCAGTCCGACTCGAAATAGACTCTTAGACAGTCTCCCATGGGGCTTTCTACGGATTGCCTTTTCGGCATCTTTTATTACCCCAAGCTTGTAAGACCAGCAAAAGGATATAGCCAGTACAAAAAGCAGTTTTTCTATCTTCTCAGGTGCTGTCATATGGGTATCTTCCATCCTAAATCCCCGCGTTTTTAAACAGCTGAATAAGGTCTCTATTTCCCATCTTCTGCGGTACAAACAAATAGCGTCCTCAAACACAACATTAGAAACCACGATCATCGGTTCTTTTGCACCTTTTGCATGAGATATGGATACGTAAAGCAAATGTCCCCAAATGAGGACAGGGTGATTGATAATCGATTTGGATCTATTCCTGTTTTTCCAAAGCTCTAGAATGGGAACTTGATAGTAGTTTCGAATCCCTCCTGCCATTGTGTTTTTCTTAATGCGGATAACAAACGGGATTTTGGCCTTTTTTAAAAACCTAAACCAATCCTCTCCTATGAACTCACGATCTGCTAAAAAGGCTTGTATCCGTCTATGTCCAATCTGTTGCAAAACCTTCTCCAGAACGGCTATTCTCTCCGAAGTGGATGAAGTACCAGCGGAATCAGATACGCTCCAGAACAAAGGAATGCCAATCCCTCTATAAGCTACCGAGAGAAGAAGGATGTTTATGTCTTTTTTCCCCCATTTCCAATTGGTGCGGTCAAGGATCAAGATGATCTGTCCCTTAAGGCTAAAAAGGGTAAGCACAAGAGGAATGATGATTGTAATATCAATAGAAAACTTTGAAAAAAATCGCCGGACTCTTCTATAGGAAGATTCTTGTTTAGCACCGGATTGAAAAAAACTGGAGATTTGAGTAAGATTGACTGTTCTTGCGCAAATTAGAGCTTGTAAAATTTGGGCTAGGCAAGAGATCCTTGCTTTATTCCAATTAAAATTCTGAGATAACACTCTTTGTAACTCGTTGGTGTGATTCATATCTGCTCCTAAGTTGTCTAGACTCAGGCAGCTATAGTTCACATCCAACGAGTTATTTTCACTAAATTATTTTTTGTCCGGTACAAAGAAAAAAATGAGGGAAATTTTTCTAGCTCACTCTATTACAGCATGTTGCGGTATTAGATCTTAAGAGAGATGCTTTCCTAAAAGACCCGACAGTTTCATCATATCGACAGGTTGTTTAGTACCAAGAACTTGCGATAATTTTTCATCTGGTTTTATAAGTCTTTTATTGCTTGAGTCTTGAAGATTGTGTGCTTTGATGTAGTCCCAAACTGCTTTAATGACCTCAGGCCGGGAGAGTTGAGTTTTTCCTACTACTCCCTGCAACTCCTTGGATAAGTTTAAAGCGGGTTGGGTTCTCTGCTTCTTAGGCGCTGCTGCCGTAGCCTTTTTGCTAGAAGACTTTGTCTTTTTTGCTATGGTCGCTTTTTTCTTAGTGGTTTGTTTTGCAGTGGTTTTTTTTGCAAATTTACCCTTTTTCTTGGATACGTAAGGGGTTTTGGGGTGATTTGCGTATTTTTGCTCAACTTCATCTAAGCTATTGCCAATCACATCGCAATCCGGGTAATTACTACAGGAGTAGAATATTTTACCAAATCTAGACCTACGGGCATTGATAGATCCATCGCAGCCGATAGCTGGACAGGGAGTTGCTGCTTCGGCTAAGGTTTCCCCCTTTTTAGGGATATTTACTATCCCTTTGCATTCAGGATAGTTAATGCAGCCTAAAAATGGACCAAACTTACCAAAGCGAGTTTTCATAGTGCTAGAGCACTTAGGACAAGGTTGATCCCAGTTAAAGTTAGGATCATACTCTTCTTTGTTAAACTCAAAAGCCTCTTGAGGAGCTGTAAAATTACAGTCTGGATAGTTAGAACAACCAAAGAAGTATTTTCTTTTTGCCCATATTTTTTGTAATTGATGACCACATTCCGGACATATTTTATCGGTCATGATTCTTGGGACAAAGGCTTCTTTTTCCGCAGCTTCTACAAGAGGGGAAAAATCGTCCCAAAATTTTTTAAGCAGCTCTTTCCAATCTTTTTGATCTTCAGAGACATGCTCCAGCTCATCTTCCATAGTTGCAGTAAACTGAGGATCCATGATGAGTTTAAAGTTAGTTTCAAGCATTTCGGCTATGACCCGACCCAGCTCTGTGGGCTTAAGCGCCCCTTTTTCTTTTTCTGTATAGTCTCTACTTTGGATTTTATTCATGATCGTCGC
Organism: Chlamydiales bacterium; assembly: GCA_040382555.1. Classification (GTDB taxonomy): domain Bacteria; phylum Chlamydiota; class Chlamydiia; order Chlamydiales; family Rhabdochlamydiaceae; genus VGMB01. The sequence goes on from JBEIFG010000015.1 coordinate 4,545, forward strand.
ATAAGTAGAAGGTCTTCCTATACCAGATTTCTCCAGCTCTTTGACTAAAGAAGCTTCTGTAAAGCGAGGAGGAGGGCGGGTAAAAGCTTGCTCTGAAATCACTTCTAAAAGCTTCAGGGGTTGGTTTTCAACTAATAAAGGTAGTTTTTTTCCCTCTTCTTCTTTCTCTTTCTCCTCGAGGCTCTCTTTGTCGTGCTTTTCTTCGTATGCTGCTAGGTATCCTTGAAACTTCATCGTAGACCCTGTAGCGCGCATGACTAAACCTGTATTAGTATAGATATCACAAGAGACCGTGTCATAGACAGCTGGAGTCATTTGCGAAGCAAGAAACCTTTGCCATATTAGCACATAAAGCTTGTACTGATCCAAGGTAAGGTGATTTCTGATGGCTTCGGGAGGGAAGTTAAGATTTGCAGGACGTATGGCCTCATGAGCATCTTGAGCGTTTTTTTTGGCACTATATTGACGGGCACTTGCAGGTAAGAATTCTTTGCCATAAGTAGATAAAATATACTTCCGAGCCATCTCTAAAGCCTCTGGAGCAACTCGGACCGAGTCTGTTCTCATATAAGTAATAAGACCTTCCGCCCCCTCTTGTCCCAGGTCCACCCCTTCATACAGGCTTTGCGCTATACTCATCGTCCTCGAAGCGGAGAAGCCATAATGTCTGCTAGCCTCCTGTTGTAGGGTCGAGGTAATAAAAGGGGCTACAGGATTTCTCCTTTTTTCCTTTTTTTCCACAGAGTGTACGGTATATTTTGCCCCCTGAAGTCTGTCTACGATGGCTTTAGCTTCTTCTTGATTGGATATTGTGTATACGTCTTTACCTTCAGTTTTTTCTTTTTGGACTCTTTTCCCGTCTACAGAATAGAGCTGGCTACTAAACGAGATAGGATTTTTTTCTGTTTGTAAAACGGACTCAATGTTCCAGTACTCTTGTGCTACAAAAGCCTCAATTTCTCTTTCTCGATCAACCACAATTTTTAAAGCAACAGATTGGACCCTTCCTGCCGATAGTCCACCATCCCTGGCTCCTTGGACGCGGCGTGTTAAAATAGGGGATATTTTATAACCCACAATACGATCTAATAAACGCCTGGCTTGCTGCGCGTTTACTAAAGCCTGATCTATTTTCCTAGGGTGCGCAAGCGCATCCATTACAGCATCTTTGGTAATGGCGTTGAATGTTACGCGTTTAATATTGGCATTTTCTGGAAGAATGGACGCAATGTGCCATGCGATTGCTTCCCCTTCTCTATCGGGGTCAGGAGAGAGGTACACTACATCTACTAGTTTGGCTGCTTTTTTAAGCTTGTCTATAACTTCTTTTTTGTCAGGCAGAATTTCATATTGCGGTTCGAAGTTATGCTCAATATCGATGCCAAACCCTTTTTGAGGAAGGTCTCTTACATGGCCCAGGGAAGATTCAAATATATAGCCAGGTCCTAAAAACTTTTTTAGAGTTTTTATTTTTGTGGGAGATTCAACGATGATGAGAGACTTGGCCATTATTAATCCTTTAAACTGCTAATTTTTAGTGATAATCCTATCGCTTTATGTTCAAAATGGGGATCTTAGAAAGAAAAATTAAAAAATCGATTGTAACAATAAGCGATGACTTTTAGGCGTTTGGGTTAATTCAATAGCATCTTTGCCTTATTTTCCACAACCTTCTTATCATTTATAGCCAAGGTAGGGACCTATTTTTTATTTTTTGCTTTGTTCATTGTTAAAAACGATTTTTAGATGAACTGCAAGAAAATTTCTTCATGGGCTTTGATTGACCGAAATAAACCCAAAGATTACCCTGCTAGGTAATCTTTTTTAAGGATGCTATGAAATATCTTAAAAACTGGCAATTTCTTGGTTTTATTTCGTTTTTTTTATCTTTAAGCTTTATTTTGTATAAAAACTATTCAAAGGAAAATCAAAAGGTTGACGTGGTAGTTTTCTCTTACGATCGACCCCTGCAGCTCTATTCTTTCTTAGAATCCTTTTATCAAAGATGCGCTGACTACGGTAAAGTCTTTGCGATTATACGTGCAAGCTCTACGGATTTCTTGGAAGGGTATCAATTAGTTAAACAAGATTTTCCCAAAGTAGAATTTGTTTATCAAGGAGATCACCCCAAAGAAGATTTTAAGCCACTGCTTTTGCAAGCGGTATATGGATCCAACGCAAAATTTATAGCTTTTGCCGTAGATGATATCATCGTAAAAGACCACATTGACTTTTCAAAGTGTATGAATGCACTGTTACAAACAGATGCTTGGGGTTTTTTTCTCAGACTTGGCAAAAACATAGACTATTGTTACATGCTCTCAAATAAGGTGAACTTACCTTCCTTGACTCAAGTAAAAAATGAGGTATTATCTTGGAATTTTTTAAAGGCTGAAGGGGATTGGGGATACCCTAATTCTCTAGATATGACCGTATATTTTAAGAAAAAGGTCAAAAAAAATTTAACTGAGCTTGTTTTTCAGAGTCCTAATACCTTGGAATCGGCATGGGCGCATAAAAATAAAAATAATGAAATAGGCCTTTGTTTTGCCGAGTCGAAAATTATAAATATTCCTTTGAATCTAGTGAACATTTCCTCGAATCGATGTATGAATTTTATAGGAACCGACGAGCTGCTCCTAATTTTTAAGGGGGGATTTAAAATGGATATTGCGCCTTTGCATAAAATGATCCATCATTCTCCTCATGAGGAATATACACCCACCTACGTGGTTAGAAACAATATAATAAGCATGGATACACAAGATCATCATGAAATGGATTAATTTTTTTATATTTTCTCTATTAGCTGCTAAGTCTTTGGCTGATTCAGTGCCTGCAAATATAGATTTTGATCATGAAATGGGTAAAGGATCTTCCGCCTGGGAGCATTTGATCACCCCAGAAGATCATGACAATCTAGCTACTTATAAAGCCCTTTTTGAAAAGAATAAAGCTGTTTTTGCATCTAACTCAACGGTTGAAAAAATCCCCTCCATTATTCACCTGATATGGCTTGGCCCCTCGGATTTATCCGAATTAGCAATACAAAATATGCAGAGATGGAAAGATCTACATCCAAGCTGGAAGATATATCTTTGGACCGACAGAACTAGAGTAGTTCCAGTAGAAGGTGTTGAGCTGAAAATATGCAGGAATTTTCCATTTTTGGAATTATCCCACGAGTACTATGACGCAGAGAACTACGGAGAAAAGTCGCATGTTTTAAGGTATGCTATTTTATCCCACCTAGGTGGAATATACGTAGATCATGATGTTTACGGTTTAAAATCTTTGGATCCGCTGCGTAAGTTTGATTTTTTCCTCGCCCTTGAACCTTTATCAGATACTTACCTCAGCACAAGTGTTTATCCATCAAGCAGTATTATAGGGAGTGCTCCAAGTCACCCCATTCTTCGATCCTCCTCGGATTGGCTTCACTCTTATTGGCATGAGCTAGGACAGATGTATCCCGGTAATAATGAAGAGAGTGTAGTCAATCGCGTTAAACACAGAGCTCTTTCTTGCCTGGAATATGGAATTAAAAAGGATATGAATACAAATAACTTAGTCAATATAGTCTTACCGAGTTCATTTTTTAACAAAAATATTACTAAAGAAGTAGGTTTTGCTCATCATTTTCATATTGGCTCTTGGCATAAAAAGGTACATCCTTTAGAAAAAAAAGTAGAGCGGTACTCTAAGGACATTCAGAAAAAAAATAATACGATAAAATTACTATTTATATTTCTCTTAGTATCCCAAATGTTCATTTGCAGCTTTTTGATACTGCTCTGGAAGAGGTTAAAAAGGAAAGAAGGTACCCTCATATGAAGACTGTTATATTTTCTGGTTTAATATTTTTCCTCTCCTCTTCTTTTGCTCAAAATTCCCAAGAAGAGGATTTCGACACCTACATGGGAAAAGGAACACCGCACTGGGAACATGTAAAAGAAGCCAGTGATATTGCGTTTTTAAACAGTTGTAAAGAGCTCTATCAACAACAAAAAGCTATTGAGTCTCAGGATCATATTCGAATCCCTAGAACTGTTCATTTCATTTGGCTTGGCCCAAGAGCGTTTCCGCCCAAATCAGTAGAAAATATTCGTACCTGGATTGGAAAAAATCCAGGTTGGAAGTTTGTGTTTTGGACAGATCAAAAAAGAGCAGCCCCCTGCTGCGGCATGGAAGTCAGATATGTGAAAGATTTTGTATTTTCTCATCTTGGTGCCCGGTATGATCAGTCCGAAAACTGGGGTGAACGCTCGGATATTCTCCGCTACGAGATTCTTTTTCAAGAAGGTGGGGTATATGCAGATCACGATGCAAACTGTTTGCAACCTTTCGACTCTTTGCACTCTTCCTATGATCTTTTTTGCTGCCTAGAGACTCCTCATACCCCTTTTGCTGGACAAAATATTACGTGCGGAAATGGGGTGATTGGATCAAAACCAAATCACCCAACCATAGCCAAAGTATTGGATCTTATAGATAAAAGATGGGATGGGTTGGCAACCACTTTTCAAGGAAAAGACCATAACTCTAAAGAGGAATTAGTGATCCAAAGAACATATATAGCTTTAACAGACACGCTTAAAGATTGCCTTGCTGCTGAAGGATGCAGGGATATTGTGCTACCTTCTTCTTATTTTTTCGCTAAACATGGAATGAATTCTCTTTTTTCAAAACATTTCTATGCCAATGCTTGGGCTGAGAATGGAGATGAAGATTTAGAATTTGAAAAACTTTTATCCAGGTCTTATTCCAAAATAAAAGGGGCAAACAATCAATTTTTAGTTTCTTTTTTGGTGATTTGCGCAGTGTCTTTAATCTCCGTGGTTATGCTTTTTGTGGTAGCATCAAAAGTAAAACAAAAATACTTTTCCTAAAGCCTATTTAAAGATTCTTCGGTGACAATTTAAGCTAAACCGTCTAATCTCATGCTTTATCAAGCGAGATGTGTGGACTTAGTAATGAAATTTTTGTCTATGTGTATTCTTTTGTTTTTATGTTCTTGTGCCAAAGAAAATAAAGCACAAAAAGAGCTTTCTTACGAAGATATGATGGGTAAAAACATGGAATGCTGGCAATATGTCTCAGCTCCTCAGGACTTTGCTAACTTAGCCTTTTTTAAGGATTTGTACCTTAAGCAAAGCAAGCAGCCCTCTTATTTTGCAGATTCAGAGGCTATAATACCTAAAATTATCCACTTTATTTGGATTGGTCCAGGGGATTTTCCTAAAGAATCGATCCCTAATCTTCAATCATGGCTCCTATATCATCCAGATTGGCAAGTCAAGTTTTGGACAGATCGCCCAAGACATTTACCGGTAAGTTCTATTACAGAGTATCTGATTACGGATTGGTCTTGTACCGAGCTAGAGAAGTGCTACCATAAAACATGTAATTTCGCGGAAAAATCTGATATTCTTAGATATGAAATTTTATTAAGAGAGGGTGGCTTGTATGTCGATCATGATGTCAAATGCTTCAAATCTTTTGATGATCTCAACTCTAAGTATGAGCTGTATTGTGGTTTAGAGCTTCCCTCCGATACACCCACTCCATCCTCTATTCATGTAACTAATAATTTAATTGCTGCAAGACCTGGTCATCCTGTCTTGCAGAGATGTGTTCAGTGGCTGCCAGCCCACTGGGATGAAATTGAAAAGCTTTATCCTGGGTCAGATAAGATATCTATGATTCGGCGTATTGCGAATAGAACGTTCCTTGTTTTTGCAGATTCTGTAAGAGCACTTGCAGGCCGTGAAACAAGTGATATGGTCTTTCCTGCCTTTTATTTTAATGCACCTACGGATAATGAGGCTGTCTATGCCAGACACCTTTATGCAGGTACATGGTTTCAGGGAGAAAATGCCTTTGAAAAGATGGTAAGACAACGACTGATGAATTTAAGTAAAAAATCAAATAAAATTTTACTCTTCTCTTTGAGTGCTTCTCTACTGAATTTTGTGGGTATCCTCTTTCTTATTGTTTACTTCACAAAAAAAATGAAATCCATACAAAAATCATGAAAATAAAAAAGTTAATTTCACTAACTGTTTTAGTTTTAGTAACTGGGGTATTCGCTGCTAAATTATATTTTTTCCCATCAACGACATGGAGAGATTTTGAGGTTTTAGCGGGAAAAGGGACCCCTTTTTTTTCAAAGCTCTCTATTGCAGATAAAAATGACATTCATCTTTTTAAAGAAAATTACCTAAAGGTTATGCCAACCTTGCAGCGAGGAGAAAAAAGAATACCTAAAGTACTTCACTACATTTGGCTCGGTCCTAAACCTTTTCCCAGCTCATCTTATGTTTTAGTAAAATCATGGCTGGATAACCATCCAGGTTGGAAGGTGAAATTTTGGACTGATGAAACTCATAGGTCCCCTCCAGATGTGAGAATGGAAAAACACTTTATTTCCGAGGTTTCCTCTCCTTTTTTATCCTCATTTTTGGATAAAACAGATAATTTTGGTGAAAAATCTGATTTGTTGCGCTATGAGATTCTTTACCGGGAGGGTGGAATCTATGTGGATCATGATATGGAATGTTTTAATTCATTTGATGCTCTAGTTGATTCCGTAGATTTTTTTGCAGCTCTTGAACCTCCACATAAAAATGATGGCATAGAGACTAGAGTTTTTCCTTGTAATGCACTGATTGGGGCCAGGCCTCAGCATCCCATTTTTCTGAAAACCATCTACTATGTAGCACAGCGATGGAATGAAGTAGAAAAACAATTTCCTCTTCAAGACGCCAAAAGTAAGACTCTTAAGGTTTTAAATAGAACCTTTCATGCGTTTACCTTAGGAGTTAAAGAAGAATTCAATTCCCTGGGAAATAAGGATTTAATGCTGCCAGCTTCTTACCTCTACCCAGATAGAATAGTGATGGGTAACACATTTGAAGAGTGGAAAGCCAAAGGATGGATTTGGGCCTCGCACAAGTGTGCAGGAATATGGAAGCCCTCAGAGCAGATTTTAGTGCCAATAGAACAATTAGATGAAGTCAAAGAAAGTAAAAGACTGCTACATAAAAAATATAAGACGATGAGGAAGGCATTTATTGCCTCTTTATCCTCTTGCGCTCTTTTACTTATATTCCTTGCTAGAGCCTATAGAAAACAAAAGCAACTAATTGGCTAGGCGCTCTAAATTGCTTAATTATTCTACCAATGTATCCTCACAAACGTATGCGGTAGACTGCTCCCAAATGGGATCGATATTTAATGAGGTTATCCCTTTGGCTGCCCTTTTATCTTTTTTCGGAATCCTAGGATGGATTACTTTGGGTAAAAAAAATGACGGATAGCCACAGCAGTTTATCATGTATAAAATTGGGTTTTTGGAGGGGTCCTCAAGAAAATGAGCAAGATTTTGAAAAAAGAGTTTTTGCTTTACTTGCTAGATCTCAAAACTTTGGTGAACATCATCCTCATATTCTAAGTGCAAATCAAATACTTCAAGAGGTATTTAATTTTACCTACCCACCAGATTATATTTATTTTAGCAATGAAGGATTGTCTTTTTGGGAAGGTGCAGCCTTGTGGATAGAAGAAAGCAATCAAATTACGATGCCTCTGGTACAACTTAGGAAATCTTTTCGATGTGGATCCTTTTTAGGATATACTACGGCGGAAGTACTAGCTCATGAGCTTGTACATGCGGCCCGAATAGCATTTAACGATCCAAAATACGAAGAAATGATTGCTTATAAAACGGCTTCTCGTAGGTGGAGAGCCTACTTTGGTCCCATGTTTGAATCTTACCAAGAGACAGTATGGTTTCTTGTCATAGGTGCTTTGAGCTTGAGTATTTCTTTATTTTTTTTCCCAGTTATTTTTTTGCCATTTCTAATGACTTTTATTTATGTTTATAGATTAATAAAAAAACATCTTCAATTTGAAAGAGCTCAAAATAAATTAACACCTTTTTTAAAAGGTAGTAGACAAGAGCTAGCTCTTATGGCTCGGTTATCTGATAAGGAGATTGATTATTTATCCGAGTGTTCCCTCGATTGTGTACTCACGTTTTTTGTGGAAGCCAAAGATACCAGAATTCAGCAGATTAGACATGAATTTTTCGTTTAGCAGCGGGTGCTATCTTCAACGCCTTGCGATATTTATTGATTGTTCTTCTTGCGCATTTAAACCCCATTCTTTGCATTTTTTTAACGAGTTCTGTATCAGATAAAGGATAAGTTTTATTCTCTTCTCCAATAATTTTTCTAAGGATTTGTTTGGCATCTCTCGAAGAGACGTCAGCAGACAATTTACTAGAAGATGATGAAAAAAAACTCTTTAATGAAAAAATCCCCCAGATGCAGCTTAAGTATTTATTAGCAACAGCTCTTGTAATCGTAGAGTCACTCATCCCTAATTCTTCTGCTATTTCGTGCAATGTCATGGGAATTAGGCGATTTTCTCCAAGCTCAAAAAAGGGGTTTTGTTTTTCTAGTATATAGCTAACAATCTTTTGCAGTGTCTCACTTCTTCTTTTTACCGCGCTAAAAATCCAACGAGCAGATCTTAGATGTTTTTGCATGAATTTTTTTTCCTCTTCCTGCATTGCGATATAGTTTTCTTTATATTTTTGGTGGATAAAAAAGGTGTTTAGCACGTTAGTTTGTAGTTGGATCTTCCACCCTTGGGAGCACTTATAAATAGAGACATCAGGGGTAATATAGCGAGCTATTTCATTGTTAAATTTTCCCCCAGGATTTGGGTTAAGGCTCTTTAACATCTCTTTGATTATTTTTTGTAGATCCGCGATGGTTGTGGAATACTTTTTTGATAGTGCCGACATTCTTTGATTTAAAAAGTCATCAAATGAATCTTTAATTATAGTATAAAAAAGGCCAGATGCTTTTCCTTGCTCTTTTAATTGAATACATAGGCACTCTTGTAAAGATCTTGCACCAATGCCTATTGGGTCCATTCCCTGAATAAGAGTAAGAACTTTTTCAATCTCTTGCTGCTCTACCCGCTGCTTTAGTTCAAAGGGTAAATCCTCCAAATACCCCCTTTCATTGAGGCTTCCAATCAATTGCTCTGCGATCCAAAGATCTTTTTTACAAGAAAAGAGTAGGCTAGCTTGCTGCATTAAGTATTCGTACATAGATAAGGAGCTTGGAATCGTATGCCAGTAATCTGGGGATTCTCTCAAGGGATGATCCATCGGTTTTTTTCGAATAGGCTGCTTTATGGCTTGGAGGTATGAATATCTTTCTGGAACAGATTCTTTTTTTTCTAAAATGGGATTTAAGGATAGCTCATTTTCTATCCAATCTGCCAGCTCTAAAGCTGGCATTTGCAAAATATGCAGCGCCTTTTGCATATCTTGTGATAGCAAAAATTCCTGCTGCATTTTTACAGTTTGATTGATTTCTATGTGTACCATTTATCCATGCTCTTTTATTTCATAGATATTTTTTTTGTTTTATTTTGTCTATTTAAATTGAGTTAATAAAAAACTTCTTTATCTAAAATGTTTTAATAAAATATCATTTATTTATAATTTTAAAAATAGATAAGAGAGTAGAAATGGAAAAGAAAAGATGCGCTGTTTTTTGCTGCCGGGGACTGGGAGACGGTATCATATCCTTAATTCTTTCCAATAATTTGTCTAAGGTGGGCTATGAAGTAGTTACATTTCATCTTTTTTTAAAGTCTTTATCTGATTGGTTTCCTGGATTGGAATTAAGAGATTTTCCTACTCTAGAAATTTTAGAGCAGGAGCTTGCTAATTATGATCGTATATTTGTTTTTTTTGAAAGTGGTAGGCTTGCGGATATCATACAAATGTGCCAAGCAAAATTTCCAGATAAGCTCACAGTGCTTAATCCAATAGCTACTAATAAATGGGATTACCCGTATTGGGAGCAATCTCGATTCAATGGAAGAATTTCTTTAGCAGATAATCTGCAGCAATATTGCCAAACTATGTTATCCATACCTTCTGCTACCAAAGAGAATGGGGTGGTGGTGCCTGCCTCTTTTCAAATGAAAAAATATCCCAAGCGAGTAGTCATCCATGCTCTTAGCTCAAGGGAAGGCAAAAACTGGTCGATTGAAAAATTTATTGCTTTAGCAGATCGTTTAAAACAAGAAGGGTATGATCCCTACTTTATCGTAAGTGAAGATGAGCGTAAAGCATTTCCAATTCAGGGCTCTATGGTTCCGGGATTGCATAGTTTAACAGAGCTTGCCGGTTTTGTAGCGGAATCAGGTTTTATGATAGGAAATGACTCAGGTATAGGACACCTTGCGTCCTCGCTTGGAATTCCAACGGTAACTATATGTAGAAGAAAAAATATAGCTGCCTTTTGGAGACCTGGCTGGGCCAAAGGAGCTGTGGTTTTACCTCCACGATACCTAATTAATTTTAGAGGACTTAGATGCAGAGACAAATATTGGAAGCGATTTGTCTCTGTATCTAAAGTAATGAAGGCATTTTATCAATTAGCCAATAGCTGCTAATTTAGCGTACTTAGCCACTAAAGTTCTTGTAGTGCTAGCTTTTGGGAAAAATACATCGTATGTAAGCCCAAGTGAAGTTTGATACACCTTATGAACGATGCCAGCTCCAAAATCTTTATGAAATACGGTATCTCCAGGTTGGAAAGAATCTTCTTCATAGGAAGGTTCTGGAGCATAGCTTTCTTTATAACTTGATTTTTGTATTACATTTATAAAGTGAGACGGAATTTCTTTTAAGAATCTGCTCTGTCGCATCATTCTTGAAGATCCCCACAGGAATCTTGTTCTTGCGGCAGTAAGAAAAAGATATTCTTTGGCTCTTGTGATACCCACATAGCAAAGTCTTCTTTCTTCCTCTATAGATTCTTCACTTTCTTTTACATTGATATGAGGAAGCAAGTCTTCTTCCATACCCACAAGAAATACTATTTTAAATTCTAGCCCTTTTCCATTATGTAGTGTCATGAGCTTTACGCAGTCTTGTTTTTCTTGATCACTAGAGGTGGAAGACTTAAGCGTAAGTTCTTCTAAAAAGCTCGCTATATCTGGATGATGAGCTTCTTGTTGCCACTCAGAAGCTTTAGAAATAAGTTCCTGAATGTTATCTCTTCTTTCATTCAGGGTTTCAGGA
>JBEIFG010000016.1:0-15651 GCA_040382555.1 Chlamydiales bacterium
TAGCATCTCAACCGTTTTTTTAAACTTATAATCCTTAATAAGATCTAGTATTTTGAAACTAAATAATGAAGCTAAAAGAGAAATAATAGAAAGAGCAATAAGTATCTCTAAAAGAGAGAAACTATATTTTTTATTCCTCATCTCCTTCACTACTATCATCTTCATCATGGGATTGAGATAAACCAATTTTGGCTTTTTTCTGATCTTTATATACCTTTAATTTTTCCGACTTAACGAGAATATCAGTATGGTACCTACTAGGTACAATAACGTAAGGAACACCCCAACCATCTTTCAAAGACTTTTGAACGTCTTTTATTAACCCAGAAGATTGAAGGAAAATTTCTTTTTTTTCTATTACCTCCTGAATAGAGTAACCTTTTGCTACCTCAAGTAATAACACATCTCTGATTTGAGCCGCTCCCTGCTCTGATCGAAAAGCTTTTCCCTCTTCTAAACTGCCCTTAACGTTATATCCTATCACACTCCCTATCAAACCAATCAAAAAAATCACTATCATGATTTCGAGGAGAGTTAAAGACTGTTTTCTTTTTTTGTGCTTCATAAAATATTCTTCCTTTAGGAGGCTAAAAATGAACTTACATCTGTAAGAGGAAGTAGTATAGATAAAACTACCACACCAACAACTATACCCAGCAATAGAAGAATTGCTGGCTGTAAAAAGGTGGTAAGCTGCTGCAAGTTTTTATCTAATTCTTCCTCAAAAATCTCACTTAAATTTTTCATGGTAACGTTCATATTCCCTGTCTCTTCCGAAATAGCTACCATTCGCGTCAAAAGAGAGGGTATTGCGGGGCAGCAGAGTAACTCACTAAGCTTTTTCCCTTCGATAAGTTTTTTCTCAGCATAGATAATTTGCTCTTCTAACACAGGATTTTTCAAAGTTTTTCTTGAGTAGGTTAATGCTTCTAGAAGAGGTATCCCTCCTGAAAGAAGCAATGACATAGCCCTACAAAAGCGCACCAAGGCAGCTTCAACAAGGAGGGCATGAAAAAAAGGAAGCTTAAAGATAGCAGAGAAGCACCGAAGTTTTAATGAGGCATTTTTTAAAATAACTACCACCAGAACCAAAAAGCAGCTACACAAACTGAATATCCACCAAAAACTTTGTATTAAAGACTGACTTAGCCATAAAACACAGGAAGTTAATGGATGCAAATTTCTACCCTCAAATAAATCTTTCATGGATGGGATCACAAAAAAGAATAAAGCAACTACCACAATGAAACAAAAACAGGCTAAAAAAGTAGGATAGGCTAAAGCAGCAAAAAGCTGTTTTTTAAGTTTTTGCTGCTTAGACAAAAGCTGAGATAAATCAACAAATGTTTCCGCTAGTCTTCCACTTTTTTCAGCTGCACGGATCATAGATAAATAAATTTCATTAAAAGTTTTTGGATAATTAGATAATGCTTGAGAAAACGTCTTACCCATCTTTAAGTGATCGCAAAGATCGATTAGAAGAACATGACTTTTATTTTTTCTATACTTTTCCTCTATAGTTACAAGGCTTTCATATAAAGGCAGTCCCGCCTTTAATAACTGAGCTAACTCGCGAGTAAAGTTTTGTAGCATACCTAATGAAAATTGAATAGTTTGAGATTTTCCAGATTGAACTTTTAGATCGATGAGTAAAAGACGCCGCTGCTTTAGTTTTTCTTTCGCAAAATGCAATGAATCAGCATCTATAACACCAGCTAACTTTTTACCCTCTTCTGTAAAAGCTTTAAATGAGTATATTGGCATCTTTGCTTATCCTTCTTCACATCCTCTTGTGGCCCTAACCAATTCTTTGAATGTGGTAGTCCCGCTACATACCAAGGATACTCCATTCTCTCTAAGAGTTTTCAATCCATCATCGATAGCTATTTTTTGTAATTGATGAGCATCTGCTGAAGATAGAATCTGACGTTTTACTTTAGAGCTAATCTCCATTAATTCGTAGATAGCATGACGCCCTTTATATCCCGAGCCCCAACAGGCTGAACACCCTCTTCCTCTAAATAAGGATCCCAGGGGAAGATCTCTTCTTTGTATCTTCATTTCCAATAGCTCTTGATCGGTAGGATCGTAATTTTCTTTACAATGCATACAAATGGTTCTAACAAGCCGTTGTGCAAGAACTCCTACCACGGATGAACTCAGAAGGTATGGTTCTATGCCCATATCCATTAAGCGCGTAAGCGCTGAAGGAGCATCATTAGTATGTAAAGTACTTAAAACAAGATGACCTGTAAGAGAAGCCTGGATAGCTATTTCTGCGGTTTCCTTATCTCTGATTTCTCCGATCATAATTACATCGGGATCTTGACGCAGTATATGCCGCAATCCTGTAGCAAAGGTTAAAGAAATCTTTGGGTTCACCCCTATTTGAGCCATACCCTGTAACTTATATTCTACTGGATCCTCAATCGTCATTACATTGACCTCAGATGAGTTAATATAAGATAAAGCGCTATATAGGGTCGTTGTTTTACCACTACCCGTAGGACCTGTCACAAGAACTATACCCTCTGGTAAAGCGATAAGCTGGGTAAAAGCAGATAAGATCTTCTGGCTCATACCAATTTTTTCAAGACCTACCATGATATTACTTTTATCTAAGATTCTCAGAACAATTCTCTCCCCAAAAACGCAAGGGACCGTACTCACTCTCAAATCAATCTGTCTTCCACCTAATTTCATCTTCATACGGCCATCTTGCGGCAGTCTCTGCTCAGCGATATCTAAAGAGGACATAACTTTAATTCTTGTGATAAGCTGAGATTGAAACTCTCTGGCAGGGGAGTACCGATTTTGTAAAACACCATCAATGCGGTACCTTACCCCTAAGCCCATCTCGAGGGGTTCAAAATGAATATCAGAGGCCCCTTGCTGTATAGCCTCTATAAGAATTGTATTTAGTAATTGGACAACTGGTGATTCTGATTTATTTTCTAGAAGATCGTATCCTTCTGATTCAGTATCTATGGCTGCGTGCTGAGAATAAGACGGGCTTTCGCTATCTGCTATTTGCAAGCTTTGCACATGGTAACACTTTTCAAGAGCTTCCTCTAAAGCCTCTTTGTGAGTTAACACTTCTTGTATCTCTTTACCAAGATAGCATCTTAGCTCCTCAAGAGTATCTAGCTGCAAAAGATCGACCATAGCCACAAGAACTTTATCTTGATTTTCTTCTAGTGGTAAAACTCTATGGTTTTTAGCAAAAAGGTAAGGTATTCGCTCAATATGAAGTTTAACAAATTCATATGACAAAAGATTGTCAACCACATCAATATTATAGCGCAGACGAAACTCTTCTAAGGAGGGTGGTAAATTGCTTTCTACTGCCATGATGGTTCACTTGAAAATAAAAGCTTAAAGCTTCTTTCAAAAATTTTCATTTTTTCTTTATCTTGGGCTTCTAAGGCTTTTTCTAAAAACTCAGGAATATCCCCAGGTCTTTTACGCAATTCTTCTGAGCGTAATTTTTCCATTTCTTGCTGCGGGTCAAGTATAATATGGGGAGTTATAAAGAAAAACATCTCTGTATTTGTATCAGTTAACTGCGAGGAACCAAAAAACTTTCCGAAACCCGGGATTTCACCAAAAAACGGGATTTTTTCTTCTTTATCGTTCACTGCTTTTCTTCTTAATCCACCTATAATTACAGTCTGTCCATCCACAACTCTAACTTCATTTTCTATATGCCTACGATCAACTAGTGGCCTGTCATTATCCACCGAGCGAGGGGTATCGAAAGTGATATTTGTTTGCAATGTTACAGATCCTTTTTCTTCAGAAGAATTGTACTCTTCTTCAGAAACATGCACAGTGGGAGTCATTATAATATTTATTCCATACTGGGCTCTTGTATAGGATTTTTCAAAAGCAATTCCTTTATTCGTATCTACTGGTGCAGCTCCATTATTGATTGAAATTTCTTGTACAATATTTATGGTAGCTGGGGTCTGATTTACGGTAATTACAGAAGGAGCTGCATGAAATTGAATGTTTTCCTGCGTCATTAGAAAATTATATGCAAAATCTATTGAAGGCATACTTCCATGTCTTGATCTATGAAATAAGTACTCTAAAACACCTGGCCCTTTAGGGGCTATCAAGGAAGTGTAAACCAAACCATTTTTTTGCGAACCAATCTTTAAAAGGTTCAATCCAAAACTATCTTGATTATTGAGCGTTCTCTCAAAAAGAAGAACCTCTATTTGCACCATCTTTTTAGGAACATCTAGTTTTTTGAGTAAAGATTTCACTTTTTGCAGAACATCTCTTCGAACAACCATGAGTAAATTACCCGTTTTGGGATCGGGGATAAAATTATCGGATCCTTGATCTACCTCGATTCTTGCATTGCTTCCAGGATGCAAAGGTTGTGGCGTCACAGGTAATGGCTGATTGGGGGAATATCCATCAGGTGTTCTAAATTGATTCCCAAAAGAGGAATAAGATACATCATAGCTATCCTTGCCCTCTGTTCCTGCAATAAGTAAAGCATTGTATACTTTATCGAGTACTTTCGCTAAGTCATTAGGGTCTGTATGACGGCAGGCATAGACACTTACAGTCATCTCGGCAGGATTTTCTAACTGCTCTTCAGTATCTTCAACTACTTTTTGAGCTCTATCTACAATCTGTTGCTGACCAATGAGTATAAGTGCATTACCATTTCCTAAGGCAAATGCAGTAAGTCCCTCCTGCTCCACCTTACCAAAAGGTGGTTTCGGCTTTTCAATAGCTTCCCCAAAAAAAGAAACTAAAATTTTTTCCATCTCTCTAACAGGCATTTTTGTTACGGGTACTACCCTAGAAATTTTTCCTCTTGGATCCTCCCAAACTGTTTGATAGAGCATCAAGAGTTTTTCTACTTCTTCTTTAGAAGTTACAAAAGCTATCTTTGTACCTATTTGATAGACAAAGGTTTGCTTTGCATCTGCGAATCTCTCGAAAAATTGAAAAGTACTTTTCACCTGTTCGATGGGAGGGGAAAATACATAAAATACCCTTGTATTAGAGGGGACGAATAATAAGTCGTTGGGACAAGAGGCAAAGGTATAAACAGAGGAAGGCTCTTGTTTGAGTACATAAAGCTGCCTTGCGTAAGGGTTTACTTTTTTTACACCCACTCCATTGTGTATTAAAATAATTTCAAGTACTTCAGACCAAGATTCCCGAGGAATAGGAATGGATGAATGCATACTTATTTTCATATTTGCCATATCTGGGGGGACAACGTATAAATAATCCATAGCCCCATATTCCATTACTAGTTGAGATAAGGTAGTTTCCTCCTGATCCCATAAAGCATAGCCCTCTTCTTCCTTCTTTGATTCATCAACTATCGTATCTCTCCAGTCTTTCTCCAACTTGAGTATTTCTTGTTTAATATGGTTCACATCGCTTAATAGAGAATGGTATTCCTCATTAGGAGCTTTAGTCTCATCTAAAGATTGTACCTTACTATAACAACCTGCAAGTTCTGCTCTTAAGCGAATAAGTTCTTGGTTTACTTTTTGTAATATTTGATCGATCTGCTTTAATTCTCCACTATCCAGGCCTGAAGAGGAGGCTTTTTTTTCTGAAATAGTTTGTGAATAGGCAGAAGAAATTATTGTAAAAGCTAATAAAGACGTAAAAAAAAAGCTACTTTTCATTGGAGATACCTTTAGCCGTAACTTTTCTTACTATTGTTTTAGAAGACCGCTTTGATTTGGTAGAGGTTGTTGATTCAGTAGAAATAGGTATAGATACAGGTATCGATCCCGTTCTCATTTCATCAAAAAGATGTCCTTTCATGAAAAGCTTACCTTGTTGCTTTTCAATATTGTCAAAAATAAAGAGCTCCCCTCTAATCTTATGAAAAATACAATCATCAATATCTTTACTTCTTCGTAAATTTCTCCAAGTTTTACCCATTTTTAAAAGCCAGTCACCCTCTTTTAAAATAAGGCGTCTTTTTCCTAAGGTAAGAGAAACTTGTGTAGATGACCTTAGACGGGCAGAGGAGGATGCTAGGTCGTTTTTTTGGGACGGTTTAATGGGAGATTGGAGGGTAAATTTCAAAATCTCCGAATAAAATCCAGTGGGATCCCACGCCTCAATCTCTAAATTTTTACTAGACAAATCCTTAATCTTAGCTAAAGGCAATTCTGGATGGGATTCTTCTAAAACCACTTTATGCCATTGACCATTTTGCCACTGCAAAAAATCACCTTGCTCCACATAGTATACCTCAGGACTCCCTTCGGTAAAGATTTCAAGCTTCTGTTTTCTTTCCATATCTTGATAATCATTACCTCCGTATTGTCGAATAAGACAATCATTACCCCACCATTTTAGCTGGCGGAGTGATAAAAGATAATCCTGTAGGGTGGAATGTTTGGATTTGTTTTCAATGATTGAAGCAAGATTTAAGGTATCTACTTCTTGATGAAATCCTTCATTTTTTACAGAAGCGGCAAAATAACCTACTTCAAGTTGTAGATCACCAATTGTATTTTCTACCGGCCTAATCCATAAAGGAGTTCTAATATTGGTGAAATTATATTTAGGTTCCCCAGCACTGGTTGTTTGACACTCTAAAAAAACCTGCTGTCCGGAAGAAATCTTTAGCGGCTCTGTAGATCCTCGTGTAGACAGCAATAATATCTTGTCTTTTGAATCTGAGTCAGGTCGAGAGCTCTTAGCTAAAAGAATGATCTCCTTGCTGAGATCAGGAATTATAGAAGAGCGCTTAGCAGAAAGACTAAGGGCCCCACTTACTAATGCATCTAGATGAAGGGATGGTTTACCACTCACTTCGCGTAGAGAGATAGCGGATATCGTAGAAGAAGGCCCTTTGTAGAAACAAAAAAAATACAAGGATGTCAAAAAAGTAATGCCTGCAGTGCCTAACACTCCAGCTAAAGCATAATATAAAATTTTTTCCTCATCCCATCTACGGTTTTGAAAAATAACCAATTCAACCCGACCTTATCTTCTAAGAAAAGCTAGGAGTCTATGGAATTGATTAAAAAAAACAAAGTAAGATCTATAGACTCCTCTTAAAAACAACTATCCACTTCTCTTTTCCCCTAATTCTTTTTCTTTTCTGCATTTTTTTATGAAGAGACATTGCTAAAAATAATATAAATATTTAGATTGCAAATTAGATTATTAAAACAATAGCTCTGCTATTTTGCGATTAATCTTTACGTTGAAGGTTATTTGTAAAAAAGTTTTATCTTTTGAAATTAAGCAGACTTTTTTTGGGAAGGGACCCATGGATCAAAACAAACCTAAAGACGGTGTTTCTGTGAAAGAGATAGAAACATTTGCAAAGAAAAATCGCTTTGAAGTTTTCTTTTGCGGTATATTCATTTTATCATGCTTTTTCACTTTTGTATTTTTTACCGCTTGGTCACTAATCTTCATTGCTATTGGAGGAATTCTTGGAGTTATTCTTCCTACTTCTGTTGAGAAACTATTAAAAACGGCTATGCGATTTGTAATTAGACAGGAAAGGACCACTCAATTAGTTTTAGGTGCCGTTACCTGCGTGTTATCTATATTTTTACCCCCACTGATTTTTTTATTATTAGGGCTTTCTGGTGGGAAAAATTTGATTAAATTAGCAAACGATACAGAAATGCAAGGACCTGCTGCATAAGTTAAATAAAAGAGGGCTGTTTCGCCCTCTTTTATTTGTTTTTTTCAGGTACTGCCTGGTTGAGCATTTGAGAACCAGTAGTTTTTAAATATTTTCTCTATAAACAATGATTGGGGATTTTTAACCATCCCTCCATAAGGGTAGCTAAAGAAAAATCTAAAAATTCTTCAACCGATTTAATCTGAGAAGAAAGGACTAGCTGCCTTTTCTCTAAAAGCTCTTTAGAGGCTTTAAATTGAAAGCTCATCAATTGCTTTAGTTTATTCACTTTAATTCTAACGGGCATATCCTCAGGCATTTCCTGAATATATACCTGAAAAAAAGCGGTTAGATCTGACCAAGAGGGGCTGTATACTTTATTCTGATAGTGCGCCTTAATTTGATGAAATATAAAAGGATTTATCACGCTACCTCTTCCAATCATTAAGCCGTCACATCCCGTCTGGCGTAGCATATCTAACGCATCCTGAACGACAAGTATATCCCCATTCCCTACAACCGGTATTTTGAGAACAGACTTTGCTTCTGCAATATACTCCCACTTAGCAGGGGGGCCGTATCCATCGACTTTTGTTCTTGGATGCAAGGTAAGATATTTTACCCCGCTCTCTTCAGCTGCTTTAAGATTTTCTTGAAATAAAGATGTATCCTGATATCCCGATCTCATTTTTAAAGTGATTGGAGTAGATACCGCTAATACCATTGCCTTAGCATTTTCATATAAAAATTTAGGATCTTTAAGAAGGCTAGATCCTGCACCTCGTCCTGTTACCGTATTAGAGGGGCAACCGCAGTTAAGATCTATTCTTGGAGCTAGTTTTTTCTCCATTTGCACACACATGGAGGCAAGAAGTTCAGGATCCGACCCCATGAGCTGAACTGCTAGCGGAATAGGGCTTGTTTCATCATGCCGATATCGTTTAGCCAGGCTTTCTACATGGGCGTTTGAAGGGACTCTCAAAAAGTCGGTGACAGCCTCATCAAATCCACCCACAAAAGCCATAGCTTTTCGAAAACAGTGATCCCCCACTCCCTCCATTGGAGCAAGCAGAAGATAAGGACATCCAAATGGATCTTTGGGAAGTAAAATACTCATACGTTTATCTTATTGGACCACAGAGGTATTGATACACTGATTCCATCTGATCTAAGGTTTTGCTTAATAAAAAATTCTCTTTAACCAGCTGATGACCTTTGTGTCCCATTTCCTCTCTTAATTCAGGGTTATGAGCTAAGTCAAGAACAGCCTGAGCTACTTTTTCAGGTGAAAACTTAGGTACAATGAACCCTGTTTCTCCATGCAAACATAGCTCAGGGAGGCCACCTACATCCGTAGTAATTTGAGGTTTACCTAAGTAAGCGGCCTGAATGGCGGCCTGAGAAATTCCTTCATGAGCAGTACTTAAAAGTAAAAAAACATCTAGTGCTGCCATAGCTGAATAGGGGGACTCAAGGTGACCTGTAAATGTAACTACATCTTTTACATCAAGCTCCTCTAAATATTTCAAATACTCTTTGTAATATCCGCCACCTATAATGACCCATTTGACTTTAGGATTGGATGCTTTAACAATTTTTGCCGCTTTTAATAAGTCTACTATCCCTTTCCATGATCTAACAAAGCAAACAGTTCCCACAAGGATTTCTCCTTCTTTTACTACCATCTTTTTAAAACGTGCAGTTTCATTTTCATCCACTTTAAAAGAAGAAAGATCCAACCCTGTTGGTATACATTTAATTTGAGATCGGCTCATTTTGGATTGGTTGGCAATCATATCGATTACGCAGGAAGAGGTAGTAACCACAAAATCAGCTAAACTTTTATAAAGAAGACGACTGTTCAAGCCAGAGCGTATTTTTGTTGACAGGTGCCTTGTTCTTATTAACTTAGCACCAAATATTCTTGCAGCAAGGCCCCCTAACCATGCGTCAGAGTGTGAATGAGTATTTACAATGTCAATTTCCTTGTCCTTTAAAATTCTTCTAAGCTGAACCAAAGCAAGCAAAGCTTGAGATTTTTTCATCGGAACTTCATACACGGCAAATCCTTTCTGACGGGCCTTTTGACCTAAAATAGCTAAAGGGGCAACCGCAAAGGAAATTTCATGCCCACGGTCTCGAAGTCCTTCTGCTTCTTTGAGTATCCGTATTTCTTGTCCGCCCCAGTTCGAAGAACTTTCTGTATGTAAAATTCTCATAATGATGCCTTTGCAAGGGTAGCTAAAATTCGTTTATGACCTGCTGAAAATGGCAAAGTGAATAATTCTTGGAAAGATCGCCACTCACATCCGTCTAGATGAAAATGCCTATCAGTTTCCCACATCGAGGGAAAAAGCTCAACATCATGATGAGTAAAAGTATATCTATGGACTCCAAAATCTTCTTTTTTTTTCAAATCCACACCCAAGATCTCACCCCATGAAGGCTGACGTAAATCATTGTCGCATCGGTCTCGAGAAATAAATTCGTAGAGCCCCCCTAGAACCTTACCTTCTGGGTGCCTAAACACAAGAAACTTTTTTAAAGAGTTGATGACTGCCACCTCTTTAAAAAGTTTCACCATCTTTCTTCTGGTCTTTTTAATGGGCAAAGTATTTTGCTTATCCTCTTGATAAGCTCTGCATTTTTTTCTTAACGGGCAAAGCTCGCATCTAGGCACTTTTGAACATAAGGTTGCTCCAAGCTCAATAAGCCCCTCCATCACTTGATAAGGCTTTATATCCGGCAAGAAATCTAGTGTTTTTTGATATATTTTTTTTTGTGTTGCTGTAGAAGAAATATCCTCCTCTATGCAGAAAAATCTGCTGATTACTCTGGCCACATTTCCATCTACCGCAGGAGCTTTTTGATGAAATGAAAAACTTAGTATAGCACCCACTGTGTAAGGGCCAAGACCTGGAACCTCAATTAACTCCTCTTTAGTAGCGGGAATCTGGCCTTGATGCTTTGATAAAAAATATTTAGCCGCTCTCCTGATATTTCTTGCCCTATTGTAATAGCCAAGTCCCTCCCAAGATTTGATAATTTCCTCTTCAGGAGCCCTAGCAAGGTCAGAGAGGGTCGGGTACTTAAGCATCCAGTTTTCAAAGTATTCAACCACATAGCTGGCTCTTGTTTGCTGAAGCATAATTTCAGAAATCCAGACTCTGTAGGGCGAGGTATCTATTCTCCAAGGAAAATCTCTTTTTACTTTTAAAAACCATTTCCTCAATTTTTCTCTAGCATCTTCCGGCATATTGCCCCCTAAAAAAGATCAGTAAAGATACTCTATCCCTGCTTTAATAAGAACGTTTCCTTCAGGCTTTGGCACAGTTTTTGCAAGTGTACCTTAAGTACCTTAAGCAACCAGGGAGCATTTTATGAGCACTGCTCAACCTGCACTAGAAAAATTCAAAGAAGCTCTTACTAGCTTCATTAAAGAAGAGATTCGGTTATCACGAGAAATTCTCTACAGCCTGCATCAAGAAGAAATAGCCTTAGTGATGCTAGATAAAAATTCCCTACATAAAATTTGGCAAGAGAGATTTCCTTTAGTGGAAAAAATTGGCATACTGCGCCAACAAAGAAATATTACCACAGATCAGATGATGGAGTTTCTAAGGCAAAATCCTCCTAGGCAAAATTTTCCTGCTCAGCAAAATCTTCCATTTTTAAACTCTCTTGATTGTGAAGGAGATCTTTTAGTGGACCAACTTTTTAGTTTAATCGACAAGCTAAACTCACAAAACTCTAAAAATGAACTTCTTGCTAAAACATATCAAAAGTATTCTCTAAATTTTGCATCTATTGCTTGCCCTTTTCATCCGCTACGTAATACGGTAGACAAAGCTAATAAAAAAGCTACAGTAGGAACTATACCTAGATAATCAAAGAGGGCTTTAAATGAGAGCAGCAGGCTTACTATATGGAAATGATCTTCACTATCTTGACCATTTAGCTCCTCTTTGCTCTTTACTCGAAATTCCTCTTTTTGTAACTGAAGAGAGCATTAAAGACTTATGTCAAGATTACTATCAAAATCTTGAGGCAGTTTATAAAAACTATCATGTAATAGCAGATGAACTAACAAGATCCTTTGATGTACTGTTTCACTGTAGTGCAAGGCCTTTTTTTGATCAGATTTTTTTCTTAGCTCAAAAGCTCTATAATAAAAAAATGCACACTATTTGGTGTCCTCATGGCAATTCTGATAAAGGATGGTCGCTATATTTTATGGAGGCCTTAAAGCATGAGGTATACGCTCTTTTATATGGGGATAAAATGATAGATTTTTTAAAAGAAAAAAATGTGCTTAGGGCAATTAAAAATTACGCAATTATCGGCAATTACCGCAAGCTTTACTTTGATCTTCACAAACCATTTTATGATAGGGTACTACAAAAAAAAATCTCTTCTAGACTACAAAAAAATACCTTGAACATTCTATATGCACCTACATGGAATGATGGGGAAAACTCTTCTTCATTTTTTGATGCTTTCCCCCTCCTGGCCAAAAATTTACCCGATGATTTTTCTCTCATCGTTAAACTCCATCCCAATTTACGAAAACAAAATTCTAAAGAGATCGAGAAAGAACTTTATAAATATGAAGATCACTCCAGGATCCTTTTTTTAGAAGATTTCCCGGCTATTTACCCTCTTCTAGCATTTACAGATATTTATTTAGGAGATGCATCCTCTATAGGTTATGACTTTTTATTCTTCAATAAGCCAATGTTTTTTCTAAATCAGAATCTCAAAAATCCCATTTCGGATCCTGGTGCATTCCTCTATCGCTGTGGAGTAGTAATAGAAAAAAATCAATATCTAGATACATTTAAAATCATTAACGCTTTTCTTCCTTCAGATGAAAAATTCTATGAGGAGATTCGAAAAAAAATTGAGCTTTACACATTCAAACCTATAAAAAGCAAATCAGAATTGAAGTCTACTGTAGAAGAGCTATATCAAAGCCTCCCAGATCGGGATTTGAACTTTTTTTAAAATGTAAAGCTGTTTTACATTTCTTTATTTTTAAAGCTAGTAAAAAAAAATGCACTCTAAAATATTCCTCCAAGGTGATCTATAGAATGAATTTTATTTCCCATACGGACACAATACCGATAAGTACTACAGGAATTTTAACCGGTCCAGACACACACCTCGATCACTTAGGTGTCTTGTGCCACTTACTAAATATCCCCTTACTTATCACTGAGCAGAGCACACAAGAGAGTGCAAAAAAATTTTACCCGATGATATCCGCAAAACAAATAAATATCTCGGAATTGAGTCTAGAATTCCTTTCTAAACATTTTGAATTAATTTTCCAAAGCTCTCGCTTTTGGAACGCTCAGCTGCAGCCAGCTATAGAATTATTTTATCAAAAAAAAATAAGGTTTGTATTTTGCCCTCATGGAAATTCTGATAAGGGATTTTCTTTAAAAGATCATCCCAAACAAGATATCTCCCTCATCTATGGGGAACATATGATATCTCTTTTGAAGCAAAATGGAGCTTTTGATCAAAGCTCTTTTTTTGTGAGAACAGGAAACTACAGACTGGGTTTTTATAAGCAATATCAGAGTTTTTATGACCATCTCACAAAAACTCTATTAGGAGGTAATATTTCTTATGCAAAACAAACAATTCTTTATGCCCCTACCTGGGAAAATAAAGAAACTCCCTCTTCATTTTTTGCAGGATGTAAAGCTTTCCTGAGAGATTTAGTGAAAGATTTTAATGTTATTGTAAAGCTACATCCACTGCTTGAGGAAAAATTTCCTGCTGAAACATGCTTTCTTTTATCTGAGTATAGGGATCTTGAACATTGTATTTTTCTAGATTCTTTTCCTTGTGTATTTCCACTGCTGGCTTTAGCTGATATCTATTTAGGGGACTATTCATCGATTGGATATGATTTTTTGGCTTTTGATAAACCGATGTTTTTTATCAATACAATGAAAAAAACCCTGAATAGCCGTAATGGCTATTTTCTTAATCAGTGCGGCCTAGAAATACCTCTATCCTCTTTGCATCAGACGCGAACTTTCATTAAGAACAACTTATTGGTCTGCATAGCAGAATTTAGAGAAAAGAGGAAAAAAATGTGGAAACTAGCATTCGGAGAAGAAAGAAAACCAAAAGATATTTTCTTAGATCTAAAAAGCATTTTACATTAAAAAGCCCGGCGATGGCCGGGCTTTTTATTACGCTATTAAGACAGTGTAATCAATTACTCTGCAGCTTCATCAGCAACAGTCTCAACAACAACAACTTCTTTAGACTTTTCTTCGTCTTCCTGTGCGAAAGCAGCTACAGAATTAAAAACAACGATTGCTGTCAGAACGGAAAATAATTTTTTCATAAATCACTCCTAATTTGTGTTTTTAAGGGACATTGAAGATGTATAAAACAACAGTTTAAATTAGTCAAACCTTTTATAAGAAGGGCTTTTTAACGAATTTATAAAATCTTTTTACTATCTCTTAAAAGCTCAATTCGGTTTTTTAGCCACCAGCTAATTTTTTTGTATTCTTTAAAAGGTATCTACTCATTCAAAACCTTTTAGTCTTTTATGAGGCCTATCCTGCATAGTCTACTCGTATTTTCTTGAGCTCCTCTTAAACAAAGACTGCTTGGCTCCAAAAAATTGACCTTTTCTCCTGTCTGCATAGCTAATATCTTATGCTCAGACATCTTGCAACAGTTACATAAAAGCCTCTCTTGCTGTTTTTACATTTCTCTATCACTGGCACAAGCTGGTTAAATTTCTTATTTTTTTCCTTTGGGTATCTAATGGGATCTAGATAATTATTTTCTGTAATTGAAATCTGCTTCTCATTGTCCTAGCGACTGAGGTGTATTTATTACGGCAAGTCTTTACGAAATGGGATTAGCGTAGATGCACTTATAGATTGTTTGATATCAGATCCACTGCAAGGTCTTACTAGAGTGTTCTACTTTAGATTTTTTGCTGACTAGCTAAGAAAAATAGTTATAGTAAAGCTTGTGAAAACCCTCGCTACCAATTAGGTCTTTTTGTTCCTTGTGGAAATGCTTTAGTGAGTAAGTATACAAAACAAGATCGAAATCGGTCGATTTTTTCGGATATGGTGTGCTATTTTCTAGCACTTAGGAGATTTCTATTTTTTTCCATTTTTTTATTAGTAAAAATAAAAACACCTCAATGAAAGCAAATGATTTCCTAAAAGTTCTCGCCATCTCTAAATTCATCTATAGCTTTATTCATATGCTTCTTAAAATGGGGAGCAATCCATCATCCTATGATTTTTGCAAAACGGCATAATCAGATCCTTAATAGGGGATCAATTTGATTCATGAATTATATTAAATAGTACTTCTTGGTACGTATTACAAATAACAATATCATTCTCACTTAGACCATGATTCAAATTTTGTTGGAAATTTTCAGACTCTAAAAAATCTAATATTTGAGTATAGTAATTATCCATATTCCAAATTATTATTTTTTTGTGAGTTTCGTGAATATTATTCATGGTTACTAACCAGAATAATTCCATTAAAGCTCCATAGCCACCGGGTAGTACTACCGCAACATCTACATTATTTATAAGCGCATACTCCCTCTGAATAAAATTTTTATATAATTTGACATGAGCCTGGGGGTATTGAGAGTCATTAAATCCAGAAAAATCAACCGCAACTAAGGGTAATTTATGTGCAATTGCTGATTGACCAACTTGACCCATAATCCCTTTTTCACTTCCACCATATAAAACAGCATACTTAGAATGATTCAAACTTTTTAAAAGCATATCCAGCTCAGAATATTGTTCGTCATTAAGCTTTATCTGATTTGAACAAAAAAAACCAATTTTCACTTTATCTGGAGCTAATGGGCTGTAATCATTTTTTTTGTAAATATACCGCTAGTGATTGAAGAAACGATTTGATAAAAATTCAGGTTGACATGCAACATGTTAATTATGATTTTCTTAAACGATGCAGAACGAGCACAACTTAAA